>NZ_JAKUEU010000016.1:0-85618 GCF_022663075.1 Bacillus cereus group sp. BfR-BA-01441 | reverse complement strand
CTGGTTTTTCTTTAAGCGTCACTGATTTTTCTTCAAGAATAGTCACAGCTGTTTGCATTTTCTCTAACTGTTCTTTCAACAATTGTTGTTCAATCTTTAAATCCGTAAGTAAACGTAAAATCATCTCAGAATTAGCCATAAGATCCTCCTTCCCCCAATACACAGAATAAAATACAATATGTAGAAGACAAAATTCCGGTGACAAAAATAAGATCGTCAACTCTTTTTAACTTCCAAAATCCTTTTATTTTTTTAAGGACCTGCTCCATTCACCCTTAAAAACATAAATTAAATTAAATCCATTAATAAATGGTCTTTATGGAAGGAGGAGTTAATATGGGCTATGGCGGTAGTTGTGGTGGTGGCTGTGGTTTCGGCGGCGGATTTGCCTTACTTGTTGTGCTCTTCATCTTATTAATCATCGTTGGCGCTAGCTGTTGGGGCGGCGGATTCGGCTGCTAAGGAGAGGCACTCTTGAGAGTGTCTTTTTTTGATATGTGGCTCGTATACATATTGTTCAAATCTATATATTTTTTAAAAATATAGATTTAAAGCATATTTCTCAATGAATAAAACAATTTAACATGGTAAAATAATAGTTGGATGGGAGTCCAATATATTATTAAAATTAAGATGGTTCAAGTCGAAGGAAGGCACCTTAGGGTGTCTTTTCTTTATGACTTCTATCATCAACAAAGGGTGATACAAACTATTACATATGTTTGTACCACCCTTTATTGATGCGTTTAGACTTCACAGTTGTTGAAGTTTTAGACTTCTCCCTTAGTGTACCCATATTATTAGAACATCCTGTAATCTGTAGACAAAATGTAGCTAATAAAAACAATATTAATAATTTCTTCAATAAATCCTCCTACATGCATAAAACACGATATGTTACAAAACAAACATAACATCAACCCTTTATAAAAACAATATAATCCTCGGTCCTTAAGCTATCTCTTAACATAGGAGTACCGCTACATATTCATCAAGCTAAGATTTTAAAATATCCTTTACTTAAGGAATTTGTAAGTATCAAGTAAGAAAAACGAGAGCTTTGTTTCGTATAATCAAAATATAAAGTGAAGGAAGAAAGATTATTTCTGGGATTAATATGCATGTGACAAGAGAAGAAAGCTACGTTTTTTTAGAATAATAATATGAGTATGTCCAAGTTTTGGAGATTGCTTGCAAATATTTTGAAGTTTTCGCACCAGAATTCTAATTACCATACCTGTTTTGTACCATCACGTATTGGAGGTTAAAACATGAATAAAAAAAAGAAAATACAAAGATCAGTACTTACCTTTCCCCTACTCTTTTCTTTAGGCGTTTCATCTTTCCCGCTTACAACAACTATTCACGCAGATACACGCGAAGAACAATCTGCTGAAAAGAAACTAGTCTCTTTAACGGAGCGTACATCATTATTTTTTGAATATCTCCAGCAAGGTAAGTATGCAGAGGCACTACAGTTGACGTCTACTGCTTTTCAATCCAAGTTTACAGCAACCACATTACAAAACTGGTGGACACAAAGTGGCTGGAGCGGGATAAAAAGCATGGGAACCCCCGTGATAAAAGAACGAAACTTGGTCCATCAGACGGTAGAAATTCCAGCAGCTACCGAAGGAACTACCATACCGCTACTCCTTAAATTCACACCTGGCGGGAAAGTAGATGAAATTGGAGAAAGGCCACCCGAAGAATCTTATACCATCCCACATCCTAGCTATGATCAACCTGACTCCTATCAAGAACGTGAAATCGTCATTGGAAATTCTACCTATCCGTTACCAGCGACATTAACAGTTCCGAAGCATCAGCGTGGTGAAAAGGTACCCGTCGTTGTTCTTGTGCATGGTGCTGGCATCCATGATCGCGATGCTACCTATTTGGGAACAAAAATCTTACGAGACCTTGCGGTGGGCCTTTCATCCAACGGAATTGCAGTGTTGCGCTATGAAAAACGTACCTTAGAACATGCATTAAAGATGAGTGCAGAACCTGTTACATTAGACCGTGATACTACAGATGATGCCATATATGCAGCAAAGTCAGCAGCGCAGCAGGAAGGCATTGATCCAAATAATATTTTCATTCTCGGACATAGCCAAGGAGCCGGTACAATGCCGCGTATACTGAGCAAAGCGCCTTCCTCACTTGTTCGAGGAAGTATCTTACTCGCACCACCTGCACGCCCTTTGACTGACATTGCCATTGATCAGTATGAATACCTTGGGGCATCAAAGGAAGAAATCGATGAACTAAAAAGACAGGCTGCTTTTATTCAGGACCCTACTTTCAATCCTGACCATCCTCCAGCTGGCTACAATTTTGGGTCACCTCATTTTATGTATGATGTTTCTAGGTGGCGTCCAGTTGAAGAGGCAAAATCACGAAAAGAGCCTTTACTCATTCTGCAAGGAGCACGTGATTATCAAGTAACAGTAAAAAATGAATATACAAAATGGCAAGAAGGGCTTGCAAACCGCAGGAATGTTCAGTTCAAAAAATACCCGAAATTGAATCATTTCTTCACGGAGGGTGACGGGGAATTAAGCCTCCCTAGTGAATATGAAATCCCTGCTAATATTCCCGAGTACGTCATCCAGGACATTATTACATGGGTTAACGAGACAAAAAAATAAGAAAACATCAAAAGCCTTCATGCAATCATTATTGCGTGAAGGCTTTTTTGAAGCTAGTGATTTAGAGATAGCTATTATTTTATATAATATTTGCCCCAAAACGAAAAATTAGAGTCTTTTATAATAATGAAGTTCATTTTAGAAGCAACCTGTTCTGTGAGCTTAACGGTGATGGGCGGTATCCCTAGAATAAAGAAACAAGAGTAGTTAAAGAGACTACTCTTGCTTCTTTTCCTTCTCTTTATTTTCAATTTCAGATACTGATTTTGCTGGTTTTTTTACCATTTCATCTAATTCTCCAGAACGCGTAAATTTGTCTTCAAAGTTTTCAGTTGTACTTATACTAGCTATAAAATCTAATTCTTTATTATGATTTATATAGCCTTCTAAATAAGGAACTCCCATTGGACTTACATCTTTTTTTGTAAACGTAATAGATTTCACATCTTTCACGTTATAACGAATATACTTTTCTACCCGTGCTTCTTGTTTCTTCCAAAAATGTTCCTCTTGTTCTTTTTTTCTACATATTTCATTCCAATATATCCTCCTGCTATGAGTATCACAGCAGATATAACCAAAATCATTGCTTTCTTCATTGGAAATCTCCTTATAAAAAGCCTACCAATGTATTCTTCTTAAAATGGGATAGAGAAGACAAGAATAGTGCAAAAACTACTCTTGTTTCTTTTCTTTCTCCTCTTTTTCAATTTCAGATACTGATTTTTCAGGATCTTTTATAAGTTTTCCTAATTTCCCAGAACGCGTAAATTTGTCTTCAAAGTTTTCAGTTGTACTTATACTAGCTATAAAATCTAATTCTTTATTATTATTTATATAACCTTTTATATGAGGAACTCCCATTGGACTTACCTTATTTTCTGTAAATGTAATAGATTGTACATCTTTAATATTATAACGAATATACTTTTCCACTCGTGCTTCTTGTCGTTTCCAAAATTGTTCTTCTTTTTCTTTTTGTTTTAAGTATTCCATAGTAAAATATCCTCCTACTATGAGTATCACAGCAGATACAATCAAAATCATTACTTTCTTCATTGGAAATTCTCCTTATAAAAAACATTTACCAATACATTTTTCTTAGAATAGGATACAAAAAAAGAGTAGTTCAAAGACTACTCTTTTCTTTTTTCTTTCTCTTCTTTTTCAATTTCCGATACCGATTTTGCTGGTTTTTTAATCATTTTATCTAATTCCCCAGAACAACCAAACTTATCCTCAAATTTATCTGTAGTACTTATACTTGCATCAAACCATAATTCCTTATCATTATTTATATATCCTTCTACAGAAGGAACTCCCATTGGACTTACATCTTTTTTTGTAAACGTAATAGATTTTACACCTTCGATATTATAATGAATATACTTTTCTACTCGTGCCTCTTGTACTTTCCAAAACTTTTCTTCTTTTTCTTTTTGTTTTAAGTATTCCATAGTAAAATATCCTCCTGCTATAATACAAATAATGGATAAAATAATTACCAATTTCTTTTTCATTTAAAATCCCCTTGTATTTAAATATAGTTAAAATATACCATGAAATGAGTTGAAATATATGAATGAACTTAAAAAGAATCCAATTGCGACAGATGAAGATTATTTCGAGCTATCGGATAAAGTTTATAAACAGAAATATTTACATAAAGAAGCAAAAATTACAGGATCTAATGGTCAAGAATGGAAAGTTATAGAAACATTTGATGCAGATGACACAAAAGTGAAAAACGGATTACAAGCAATCGCTGTAGTACCTGCAAATAAGTATAAGCCTGGTAAAAAACAGTATGACGATGTAATCATTGCATTCCGTGGTACTGAATTTGATAGATTCGATGGAGATAAAACCACAGATATAGTTCAAATTACACTTGGACAGAAAAAGAACCTTGGTGTAGCAGGCGGAAAAGCTCCGACATCATTTGATAGTGCATTAGAATTTACAGAAAAAATTAAGAAAAAATATAATCCTACATCTATTCACACTACCGGACATAGTAAAGGTGCTGCGGAGGCTCAATATGTAGCAGCAGAAATGAATTGTTATGCAACAACATATGCTGCACCAAATATTTATAGATTACTAAGTGATAAAGCAAAAAAACGAGTAGATGAAGGCGTAATGGAAAATAAAGTAGTAGATTATACTCATAAAGAAGATGCTGTAGGAAATTTCAATCAATTTGGAGCACCTATGATTGGTAAACAATTTACAACGAAAAGTAATGGAACAGATAGTATTCTCGCGGCTGTATTTATGGGACAACATCCAATGTCAACATTTCTAGAAATGTTCCACAATAATGGTAGTGTTCGACTAGAATTAGAACCAGATGATATCATTCGTCATGCAAAAGAGATACAAAAAATAAGCGATATATTATCTGATATTATTAGAAATATAGAAAGATTTCAACAACAAGAAGAAGAGGAAGTTGCGAAATTAAAGAGTCAATTGAAGCATGAGACAGGCCCTGGAGGAAAATATCATCTGTTAGAAGAACATGAAGTAGATGAAGCAATTAGAGAGGTTGCAAAAATATCCCAAAACGGAAGAGACTATTTTCATGATGTACAACTAGCAGAAGAACTAATTCATCTTTTACGGAAAAAACAAAAAGAATTGATTCATTTTGGAGATGATATTGCTTATGCAGCTAATTCATTACGCGATAAAGATAATCAATTAGGAACAAATTTTGAAGGACTGGCGGCGAGATAATATGATGGATTTTATAGGGGAAATTCAAAAAATAGAGAAAGAAATAGAAAAAGCTACAGTTGGTGCAGTTGGAACTATTATAGATGAGTTGCAAGCTGTTAAAAAGCAATTAGAAAAAGAAATGCAACAATCACTTTTAAAAACTGATGTAGCATTCAAAACAAATAGCATAGTAGCAAGCCAAAAACATGCCATTCAAAAAAACAAAGAAGCATTTCATGATGTATGCAAAAGTTTATCTGAACAAGGAATTGAATTAAACAAAAGTTTTGAAAGCAAAACAGGTAGTGCAATAAAAGAAACATTACATAAACATCTCGATCAAATTCGGAATGAAATGATTTCTAAACAATATGATTTAATTAATAGTTGTGGAAAAAAATAAAAAATTTCTATTATTATTTTAATCTATATATATACAAAAAAGTCCTCTTATGTAGGACTTTTTCTAATACGCAAATAGATGCTATATTATCAAGCATCGCTCCTGCTTCAATTCTATGTAGCTTTAATTCCCTAAAAGCAAAATCTACAACAAGTTGAAGAGCCTCTGTTGTATAGCCCTTTGCATTATGCTCCTTATCTAAAGTAAATCCCGTATAACAGCTTTGGAGGTCTCCCCTAACAATTTGGGTTAATGAAATGTCTCCGATAAGCTTATCATTTTCTCTTAAAAAGATTCCAAAAGGATATACTTGCCCTTCAGCTGTCTTTTTTAACGCTTGTTCAAGACGTATTTTTTGATGTTCTTCTGTATAAAAAACTTCTGGGAGCAATGGACAAACTCGCTGAAAAAATTCGCGATTTCTAATATGTAAGTTAGCTAACTCGTTAGCATCATCAGTTTTATAAAGCCGAATATAAATGTGCTTCCCTACTAGTTTCATAACATCCCTCCAACCTTTTTATATGTCTAATGAGGAAAAAGTATACCGTATACTATATACAGTTGGATAATATCAGGAAGCATTTTGCACGAAAGAAAAGACACTCTATATGAGTGTCTTTTCCAATAGTTTTTAGCAGAAGCAAGAAGCTCCAACGATGATTAATAAAATGAATAACACAACTAATAAAGCAAAGCCTCCCGAGAAGCCACAACCGCCACAACTACCACCATAACCCATAATAGTTCCTCCTTTAGATAAGAGGGGAAAACTAAGGTTCACTCATGTATTTTAATGGATTCGTTTCATCTTATGTTTTTCCGCATTGATTGAGCAGGTCCTTTCGAAAACTATTCACATATTAACTATATTTTTAAAAACGAATAATTTAACTATATCAATAAATAGATTAATTAATATAATGTATTAATTCTAAAAGAAGGGAGGAATAGCCATGCAAGTAGTTTGTTTTAAAATAGTGAGTGGTCAGTATTTCTTGTTTGTAGAAGGTATTCAAATTCCTGTACCAATTCCAGCAGTTGCTGCAGCTTTATTAATTGGTTTAGGAGTAATTCCACTTTGTTCTTAATGTAAGGAATTCGGATCATTCCTATCTTTCCATTGGAAAAGCCTCAAGTATATGAATACTTGAGGCTTTCTTTATATCAAAGAAAAAACACCTTACAGCGCTTGAAGATCTCCTGATTTAAATAATGCGGCCGTTACATCATCACCGAAAGTATTGAAACAGAATACTTGCTCGTCTACCTTATCCATTACTGTAGCTTCACCTATCTTGCCACCTTGAAGTTTAATAAAATAGTTATGTTCTTCTAAAATTTCACTAAAATCTCTATTTGACCATCTTTCAGTAATTGCTAATAGCTCTTCTTTGTTCTTGAAATTGTTTCCGTTTAGAATGTTTCTTACTTTCTCTGCATTCTTTTTGGACATAGGGGTTGCTCCCTTTCCTTCACACGCTTTTACTTTTTGATGAGTCATGCTATGCATAGCTGAAATAACTTCTTCTTCAGTAGAAGTTACTGTAATGTGAAGTTGTGCATTTGAGCCTTTCACTTCTGCTTCATTCGATAGTGTGTCTTCTTTATTAACCTCTGCAAAAACATGGTCCTCACTCTCAAGCGGGACTTCAGCAAACTGTAACATTCCATAAGTCATACCAGTTGCAAGTACTACTCCCCCTATAATAGATGCTAGCCAATACGTTAGCTTTTTGTCCATCTTCATTTCCCCTGTCTTCGTTTAAATATCTTAACTAAAGAGTACCATATTTAATTCCTTTTTATTGAAGTGTCTCTAATTTTTACTATAAAAAACGTATAAATCATTTAATACCAATATAACAACTTCACAATCATGACTATGCCTATTCCCATAACAGGATCTATATACGATGTCACTAAATCATCTGGTGAACTATTAGCGGCAGAACTTATTATAAGAACACTTTCTCTCATTATTGGACTTTTAGTTATTAGCACAGCTTTGCATCGTTATTCTCAATAATTATTCACGTTCAAAAAATACAATATTTTACATACCAATTCTTATGTATGAAGACAACTAAAACAAGTGTTACGAAAAAAATATAAAAAAGACATCTTTTCTAGGAAAAGATGTCTTTTTTATATAAACCTTAATGTTCGTTCTGTAAAACTCTCGCTTCCTTTACTCCTTCTTTGTCTTCTTTTAAGAATAACGATACGATAAATGCAACAATGATAAAGACTAACCCAAGTGCAAATGCACCTTGGAACCCTGAAGTTAAACCGTTTAACTTCTCTACTGGATCCAGTGGATTTGCGGAGCTTTCCATATACTTAGTTGTTCCTGAAGACATTTTCGAAATAAAGATAGCTGTACCAATTGCACCAGCTACTTGTTGCAACGTACTAAATAGTGCTGTTCCGTGCGGATATAAATCTGGTGTTAATTGATTTAAACCGTATGTTTGTGCTGTCATGACAAACATGAGTCCAACCATTAATACGCTATGCATGATAATAATTTGTACCATTGATGTATCAGGAGTAATGCCTTTAAATAAGAACATTGCAATTCCTACTAACACAATGCCGGGAACGATAATAACTTTCGGACTAAATTTATCAAATAGTTTACCTGCGATTGGTCCCATTATGGCGCTAATAACACTTCCCGGAAGCATGATAATTCCTGATTTAAAAGCTGTAACGAGTAAAACGGTTTGCAGGAACATCGGTAATAAAGTCATCGTTGAAAATAACGACATCATCACAATGACAATTAATCCAACTGATAATGTAAACATCGGAACTTTAAATGCTCGTAATTCTAAAATTGGATTCTCAATTTTCAATTGTCGAACGGCAAAAATACATAATGAGATAAGCCCAACAATTAAAGTGCCATATACTTTTGCATCGGACCATCCTAAATCACCCGATGCACTAAAGCTATACACAAGCCCGCCAAATCCTAATGTCGATAAAAGGATAGATGGGTAATCTACTTTTGGCCTTGTTAACTCTGAAACATTTTGAATGTACTTCATCCCAATCATAATGGAAATAATCACGATAGGAATAACAATATAGAATAACCAGCGCCAATTTAATGAATCCACAATTACTCCAGATAATGTAGGGCCAATTGCCGGAGCTGCCATCATCACGAGTGCGATTAATCCCATTGTCGCACCACGTTTTTCAGGTGGACAAATGATTAAAATCGTATTCATTAATAACGGTGTAATTAACCCCGTCGCTACAGCTTGGACGATACGGCCAATTAATAAAACGGAAAATGTCGGTGCGAATCCCGCAATTAATGTACCGACTAAAAACGTTACCATAGCGATCAAAAACATTTGTCTCGTTGTGAGCCATTGCTGAAGTAACGCTGTAATTGGGACTAAAACCCCAACTACTAACATGTAAGCTGTAGAAAGCCATTGAATCGTTGAAGCTGTTACGTCAAATTCTTTCATTAATACCGTTAACGCATTACCAAGTAATGTTTCATTTAATAATGCAACCATTGCCCCTAAAAGTAACGCAATTAAAATGGGGGTATGTTTCATATTAGAAGTATCAACTTTGCCACTTGCGGGGCTCTTAGTTGTCATATTCATTTACAGATTCTCCTCCTGTTTCTTACTTAAAAAACTTTAAATACACCAGAACATATGTAATATAATATACATATGTAGATTAAAAAGGGAGAATCAATTTTCAACCACTGTATATTTAATCTACAAAAAAGGAGAATTGTAGATGAATGATAACGAAAAACAACTTGATTTACGTATTAGACGTACACATAAATTACTGTGGGATTCCTTATTTGAATTAATGACGCAATCAAAACAGAAATATAGTACGATTACGATTAACCAAATATGTGACCGCGCAATGGTACACCGAACAACCTTTTATAAACACTTCGAAGATAAAGATGCTTTATTAGCATTTGGATTTAAACGATATAGCAAGATGATTGCTGAAATACCGATTTCAGATCGATTAAGTAAACCATTTCAAGTAATGGAACAATTTCTACACCATGAAGAAATCGGTAAAATATTAGAAACGCAAATGTCTGATGAACAATTTATTAACCGAACACAATATTTAAGTCACGAAACGAGAAAACAAGAAATAGAAGCGTTAAATCAACTGCACAAAAATCATACGATGCCCAATGATTTAATCATTGAATTTTATTCAGGGGCAATCACCTCATTAAGCGCATGGTGGTTTAAAAGTGAAAAAAAAGTTTCTGCTGCTGAAATGGATAGGTATCTCCATCAACTTATTAATCGGGATATTTTTCAGTTTGAAAAGGAATAAGACTACACCTCTTCAATCATTCAATCAAATTGACCACAAAATAGGAATATGATATATTTTCCGTAGAATACTATATAAGTATGACATCAAATAAAATGGCATATAATAAAAAGAAGAGATGCGCTCACATCTCTTCCCTAACTGCTACCGCTTAGGGTGGTGGTTATTATAAGCTATTTCTTTTTACGGAACCCACCCTTTTGCTTGTGACGGCGCGGAGTGGTTTTTTTGTTGTCCTTATCCAGAAGTTGCTTCCGCAAAAAATACGCTGAAACTTCGCGCATATCGTACGTCTTGATTCTGTACTGTCTGTTCCGCTACCAGATACGTAAATGAACGTCATGTTTGGATTTAACTCCGCTAATGTTTTCGCGGCGGATAACATTAAATCAATGAAATAAAACGTCGATAAATTTAAGTTACAAATATTCAGAATTAATATTAAAATTAAAAATGGGGATAGGGGTATGGGCTTATAAAATTTATACATAACGAGGGAATAGAAATGAAACTACAATTAAAAGCGGATTTAATGTTACTACTAGTTACATTTTTTTGGGGTGCATCCATCCTACTTACAAAACTTGGACTTGATGGCATAGAAGAATATAATTTAATCGCATTACGATTTATTATCGCTTTTCTTTTATCAGGTTTAATATTTTACAAACATTTATTCAAAATTGATTTTAAAACTGTAAAATATGCATTTATACTCGCTTCTGTCTTATTTATCGTTTACATTTTCGCGACTTTCGGTACAAAGTATACAAGTGTTTCTAATGCTGGTTTCCTACTATGTCTCACAGTCATTTTCATTCCAATATTATCAGCTATATTTTTAAAACACATTCAAGAAAAGAAAGTTATAGTAGGAATCATTTTAACGATAATAGGAATTGGTTTATTAACATTAACGAGCGAATTCAAAATCGGTAACGGCGATATATTTTGCATACTGTCTGCCCTGTTTTATGCGATCCACGTCATCATTACTGGAAGCGTAACGAAACATGTGAATTCCATTGCACTTGGAGTAGTGCAACTCGGTTTCGTCGGCCTATTTAGTCTTATTTTTTCATTCATTATGGAAACACCAAAACTTCCTAGTACGATCAACTCATGGCTCATCATATTAGCTTTAAGCATATTTTGCACCGCAGTCGCATTCATCGTGCAAGTAATTGCCCAGCAATACACTACACCTACCCATACAGGTCTTATTTTTTCATTAGAACCTGTCTTTTCCGCAGGCTTTGCTTTCGTCTTCACAGGTGAAACGCTGACAGGAAAAGGATACTTAGGGGCTACGCTTATATTGCTGAGTGTGCTAATTGCTGAGTTAGATTTTAAGAGTTTGTTGAGGCCTAATTATAAGAAGAATATAGAATAAACATTTCACTATGATCAATAAACATACCCCAGAAAAATATGAGTTTATATTATTTTCATTTTCTTCACTTAGATTTTCTTTTTAGATGCTATCTTCAAACAAGGTAGCATCTAAAAAATGTTAAAAGGAATTTTCTCCTGGTATCTTCTTATATTCTATGTAGGCATCTTTGACCTTTTCTACGTTCTTGAATTACTTACTGAATATAGTCATACAGATTTTTCGCTAACAATAAACAAGTTACTGTAATGAAAAGAGCACGAACATACCCGCTCCCTTTTTTTATAGCAAATTTGGAGCCAACAATCCCTCCAGCAATTTGAGCAATCCCCATTATAAAACCATATGCATAGTTTACTTGCCCTACATACATAAACATCAACAATGCACCAACATTACTTCCTAAATTAAGAAACTTCGCAGTACCTGCTGCTTTTAAGAAATCATATCCAATAAATAAAAGAGAAAACATTAAAAACGAACCTGTTCCAGGACCTAGAAATCCATCATAAAAACCAATAGCAAAAATAAAAAAGGTAAAAATAATGACGTGTCGACCAGACAATTTTTTATGAGTGGAAATACTACCCCAATCCTTCTTGAATATCGTATAAATAGCGACCACACCAAGCATAATCAACATCAATGGCTTCAGTACTTCTGGATTCATTAAATGAACGGTCCATGCCCCTATTATGGAACCTATGAAAGTGAGCGGAACTAATTTAAACGCCGATTTCAAATCAAGATTACCAGAACGATAAAACACAATATTACTAGTTGCACTTCCCATTGTCGATGCTAGTTTATTTGTGGCTACTGCACTTGCTGGATTCAGTCCTGTAAATAATAAAGCTGGTAAAGCAATGAGTCCACCACCACCTACAACTGAATCAATAAATGCAGCTAAAAATCCAAAAGCAATCAAAATCATTAATACAGATGGGTCTAAATAAAAATCCATACTATTAACCTCCCCTTTAGTCACTATTCGAATAGTAACTAATAATTTGCTAAATGTAAACAGTTATTGTAACGTTGAAATATAAAGTGAAACTTTAATCAGTGGGGGGTTTTGTTCACCCCCACTGATTATTAGCCTTCACCAATCGGGCTTTTACGGGCAGCCCGCCCCCACCTAACTTCTTTGCTTCCGCTGAATTTTGAGGTGGGGGTCTTACTGCCCGTTAAAGCGGGATAAAAGCAAACATCGGAGGACGAAAAAAGTGGACTACATAGTGCAACAGCTTAAAAAAATTGGTTTCAATGAATATGAAGCTAAATCTTATGTATCTCTTGTTAAACAAGGGCCTGTCACAGCCTACCAAGTGAGTAAAGATTCGGGTGTCCCAAGAGCGCGAATTTATGAGATTTTAGGTAACCTTGTAGAAAGAGGAATTGTCATGAAAGAAGAAATAAATGACACCACCCGCTATTCACCTCTACCTGTTGAAATCTTTTTACAGAAAGCGCAAACAGAATGGCAATCTACTTACGAAGGAATAAGTGATTCATTAAAAAAACTAGAAACTTCCGAGGAAAAAACGGATAATCGAGTGATTACTTTAAAAGACAATAAAACAATCATTAGCTATTGTCAGGCATTAATAAAAAAAGCAGAACGACGTATTGTCATTTCAATGTGGGATGAGATGTATGAAGCGTTAAAAGAAGATCTATCTGAAGTAGCTGATAAAGTTACAATACAAGGTATTACCCTGCATGTTGAAAATCCCATTAAAAATCTAGAAGCCCACCGCATAACACCTTATACAGAGACCTTGTCTACAGAACATTGGTTTATTTTATCGATAGATTCTAAAGAGATGATTTATGGACCATCACTTGAAGAGCGTAATATTGCTTTTTATACAGATGATCCCGTTCATATATACTTATTAGAGGATTATGTATGGCATGATGTGTTAGTAAATCGACTTGTCCGACGTAACCAAGATGATTTGCAGCAGTGGATTACTGCAGAGAGAAAGTCTTTCTTTATGGGGAAATGAGGAACATATTCAAGAGCAAACCAAAAGATTTGCGTATTAAACCTAACAACTTCTCCGTACAAAAATAGCCGACTATTATATAATAAATATTCGGCTATTTTTGTATAAGTTTATACAGACGCTGCCATTACCCCAGCGATTAATGAGATAAACGCTTCTCCCACTCTTTCACCTTTTCAATTGTTACATCTAATTTTTTAGCTATTTCTTCTACACTCATTCCTTTAAAAAGCATTCCAGCTGCCGAAAGTGCTTTATCAATTTCTTCTTGCTTCTCTTGTTCATATAAACGACCTACTTTTGTCATCCGTAACCACTCCTTTACCTTTTTATATGCCTTCTTCTATTTTATCATCCAATCTCCACAAACCGCCCAAACTCCTTCAAAAACCTCAGCTTAAAACTCCCCACAGGCCCATTCCGGTGCTTCGCCACATGAATCTCCGTCATCTCTTTCTGCACTGTTTCCTTATCGTAATAATCCTCTCGATACATAAGCATAATGACATCCGCATCTTGCTCAATTTGGCCCGTCTCTCTTAAATCAGATAAAAGCGGACGCTTATCTTGCCGCGACTCTACAGAACGAGATAACTGTGACAGTGCTACTACACAAACATTTAATTCACGCGCTAATAACTTAAGCTTACGAGAAATCTCACTAATCTCTTGAAATCGATTACCCCTATGCTTCGGATCGCCCGTAATAAGCTGCAAGTAATCTACAATAACTAAAACCTTCTTATCACCGTGCTTCCTCTTTAACTTACGAGTTTGCATCCAAATATCTTGTACCGTAACGCCTGCATTGTCGTAAATCTCAAATGGCAACTCACCAATCTCCGCAAACGCCTTACTTACCTTCTCCCAATCTTCCATCGCAAAACGATGCTTCGGATTTTTCAGCCTACCTCCTGACACTTCACCTACGCAAGATGCCATCCTTTTTAACAATTGCTTACTACTCATCTCTAACGAAAACAATCCAACCGCCACTGCAGACTTCGCCGCATGCAGTCCAACATTAAGCGCAAACGCAGTCTTCCCCATAGAAGGACGCGCACCAAGAACGACAAAATCACCTTCCTGCAATCCGCACGTCATTTTATTTAACGATGTATAACCAGTCGCAATACCAGTAATCTCTTTCCCATCTTGATGAAGCTCCTCATACAAATCAACTAATGCACCCTTCAAATCAAACTCACATACAGAATCTTTCTCCTCTAACTCACAAAGTGCCGTAATCGTCTCACCGATAACTTTCTCACTCTTCTCCGCAATAAGACGCTCCCCCATCTTGTGCCCGAGAACACCAGCCTGATACATTTTCCACGCACCTCGAACAAGCCCCTCATAATAAGAGAAATTGCTAATAGTAGGCACACTATCCATTAACCCTATAAAATACTCCATTCCCCCGATCCCCTCTAAAAACTTCGGATCCACCCTAGAAATGAACGTCACAAGATCAATCGGTTGCCCCTCTTCTTCCATTTTTCGCATTAACTGAAATATAGACTTATGCACCGACAGAGAAAAATACTGCTCCGTCAAACGGCACTCCTTAATAAGCTCTCCATCAAGTAGTAGAGAACCTAACACCGTCTTTTCCGCCTCCACATTTTGAATACTCATGGACGCCACCCGCGCTCCGCTAAAAAGCGCTGCAACTCTTCCTCAGACGGCGCATTCTTCTCCCACTCCTCACACCTCGCCAAAAACTCCTCCGTCTCCCCCGTACTAACAGACGACTCCTTCTTCCTAAACTTAGCTGTATCCGCCTCAACCTCACACACTTTCGTAAATCCTTTCCCGTGCCAGCCTCTCAAAATCCCCTTCACATAAGCAACCGTCCGCTTATTATTCTCAAACGCAATTTGAAGAGCCTTCAGCACAAGCTCCTCTGACAAATCTTCCATCCACGCACTCAGTTCCTCCACAGTATGAGGAGACAAACTACCGAAATGTTGCTCATAAAAAGAAAACACACGACTTCCCGTTTCTTCCTCTACAACCGCTTCTTCCGCTACCTCCTCGCAAACTGGCTCAACATCATCCACAGCCAAATCATCAGGCATACCGAAATGTGCTAAAAGCATCGGAACACTCAGCTCTTCCTCAGCGCACTTCTGAAGAAACATATGTACAAACTCCTTATTCTTCACACCCTTAAGCTCACGAAGCACACACTTCTCCACATTCGTATTCGTCACAGGATTATAACGAAGCCAATTCAAAACGAATAGCTCCCGAGTATCCGCATCATAAAGAATCTTTCCATAATCAATAAAACGCTGCACAAGCTTATCAACAGTCTCCCGATTATAACCCGTCTCCATCTCAGCTAACCGCTTGGGAAAAGGAAAAATCCCGCACTGCGTCGTCTTCGAACAAGTCAACAAGTACACATAAAAATACCGCTCCTCCGGCGTCAAATCCAAAACAAAATCATCCTGCCAAAAATTCACCTGCACATTACGATACACCGCCATCCTAATTCCTCCCGTCTCCGTTCAAAAGTAAAAGCCCCTTCATAATATATATGGGAGACTAAGCGGGTTTTTGGCGTGTTATTTTAAATTTTTTTGACTACTACTACGGTGTTTGTTGGTGTTTTTGTTTTGTTATGTTTTTTCTTAGTGATTTATTACTTGGTAGGGGCTTGTAAGGGGCTTAGGAGGGGCTATTTATCGGTTACTTCGATTAAAAAGACTCGATCTGAGAAGCCATCTCGTTCTTCTGCTTTCTTTTTTCGGATGTTGTTGATTTCTTCTAGTGTTGTACCTTCGTGTTCAGCTAGGGCGTTTATTAGTTCTAGTAGATCGGATAGTTCTTCTAGTTTATCGGGTTTTGTTTTTGCTTCTAGATATTCTGTTAGTTCTTCTTGTGTTTTCTTGCAGAGTTCCTCTATGTATTCATCTTCGTTTAGGATTCTTGTTGTGGGTGTTTTTCCGTTGGATTTTATTATTTGTGGGATTTTGTTTCGGATTAGTTTGTTGTAGGTTGGCATGGAATTTTCCCTCCGTTTGGTTTTTCTTCTATTATAATGGAAAAGCAGTTTAACTAGGTGTTAAACTGCTGAATTGCTTCTTTTATATATTTTTCTTCTTCGGTTGTGAAGAGGGTTGGGAATTCGGATAGTGGGAGATTTGATTTTTGGATTATATCCTCTATATCACTTTGAGGTGTATCAAGATAGTTTGTTACCTCTTCTATTAAATTAAAAAATTCCTTCAAGGTAACTTGAACATCATGATGACTCGGATCTTTCTCTTCTTCCTTATACTTTTTCAACTTCCCTATTACATCCATAAAACGTTGCTCAAATTCTTCCTTTAAATCCTTATTGTTATAAAACGCTCGAACACTATCCTTTGAAAAGTGTTCCTCTAACCATTCCTTATTTTCTTTCTCCCATATGAAGGTTTGCAAAAATGAAGAAAACAAAGTAACATCCACTCGTTCTTCCTCTTGAAACCTCTTCGTCATCCCATCCATATGTGAAAGTACCTTCGCAATTCTTTCTTGCTCTGCCAAAAGCAATTCCCTTTGAAAATGCATTTGCCTTAAAAATTCTTCCGTCTCTATATCACGCTGCAATATAATATTTTGAATTTCACTAAGAGAAAAACCGAGATGCTTAAACGATTGAATTTGCTGCAGCACATACAAATCATCTTTTGTATATAACCGATGCCCACCCTCAGTATAATCGCTCGGCTTTAATAAATTAATCTTGTCATAATAACGAAGCGTCCGCACCGTAACATCCCCAACACTTGCAAACTCACTAATCATCCAAGCTATATCATCACCTACTCCGCTAACTTCTCTTTCACATACTGAAGCATATGAGAAAAACTCATCTCATTCTGCCTACAATATTGAAACAAACCTACAACAAGTAACAAAAAAGGAACATTCCCTCTATAACGATTTTCATACTCACTAATACCATCATAAAAGTACTCATACTTTCTTTTTCGTAAAACAATATAAATCGCACTAAACAAAACTGCAATTATAATAAAAATTTGCTTTCCCCTTATCTCCCCTTCTTGTTTCATCGCCTATTCTCCTTCCAATGCATACTTATCTTCTTTAAATAACGGAATTCGAATGAAATAACGATATGGTTCGTCGCGTATTACTTTCCACGCAACAATGATCACTTGAACGATCTCAAAGGCAAACACACTCCAAAATAAAACATCACTAATACGCGAACTAACATTAAATAGAAGAAAGATTAACAAATGAAAGTTGAACGCCTTTCGGCAATGGTATTTGTACACCTCATTTTTACGTGCCAGTGTGATGTACATGAGTAGTGGTGAAAAGATTCCTATTACGGCTGAGAGTAGTAGCATGATGATGGTGTTTCTTTTTTCTTTTGTAGTGGTTTTCATGAGTTGTTTGGTACCCTCTTTTTGATTTGTCTTCTTTAGGTTAGGGGGTGACGTTGGGGGAGATTCAAGCACCATTAATGGAAAATATTAAATTTCATATAATCGAGCTACTATTCTTGCCGAACACTTGTATCTATTTTATAATAAAAAATATAAATTACGTACGTAAAGAATGGAGATGTAATGAATGGATTATGGTTTTAGCTATAACTTCCCTGCTTTACGTGGAAAACAAGGTGGTAAAGAGTACTTTGTTGTAATGTGCCCTTTACGCTTAATTCCTAAAATATTTCTATTTGACGAGGAAGAAATCCCTGCTGAACATCGTGCGCAAAGGATATTAAATAAAATTAGAATCCCAGAAATCACAAATTATATCATTGAGAACCAAAATGATTATGTTTTTTCATCCCTAACAGCATCTATAGATGGTGATATCGAATTCCAGCCATTTAGTTCTGATCAGTCGTTTCAAGATTTAGGACAACTTCGTATCTCACTGGATTCTAAGTTCCTGATTAATGATGGACAACACCGAAGAGCAGCTATCGAAGAGGCGATAAAGCTTTCACCAGAGTTAGGACACGAAACGATTTCAGTTGTGTTCTATCATGATCAAGGTTTAAGAAATTCCCAACAAATTTTCTCAGATCTTAATCGACACGCAGTCAATACCACTTCATCTATCGGTATTTTATATGATCATAGGGATAAGTTAGCATTAGTTACAAAAGAAATTGTCGAGGAAAATGAATTACTATCTCGATATACCGACAAAGAAAAAGTCAATTTATCTAAAAACTCACCAAAGATTCTCGCTTTAAATCACATATTTAATACAAACCTTCGATTACTAGGAAAGACAAAGGGTGACTTAATTACAGAAAAAGAAGAACAATTCTTAAAAGAATTTTGGAACATTCTTTGTGATACAATAGTCGAATGGAATTTAGTTTACAAAAAAGAACTAAACCCTCGTGAACTTCGAATGCATTATATTGTCGGGCATGGAGTATTCATTGAATCTGTTGGTTTAGTAGGAAAATATGTTTTTGAAAATCATCCAAAAGATTGGAAAAAATACATTTCTCTTTTAGCGGACATCGACTACAGTCGTTCTAATTCTTCCGATTGGTTAGGACGAGCTTTCAATCCAAATGGTCGCATACAAAAGACAAAAGAAACAGTCACTTTAACGGCAAACAAACTAAAAGAAAAATTAGGTCTTCCTTTGACAGAAGGAGAACAAAAGATAGAAGAGAAATTCCAGTTAGGAGCATGATAATGTTAAATAATCTCATTTCTGATTTAATAAATAATAAAAATGATTTTGTCTCTGAAGCAAAAGATCATATAAAAAAAGTTTATCGTGCTGACGACCGCCCTTGGGTTGTTGGTTATAGTGGTGGAAAAGATTCCACAGTTGTCGTTCAGCTTGTTTTTGAAGCTTTAAGCGAATTACCTACAGAACAATTACACAAGAAAGTATACGTAATCTCATCAGATACACTTGTAGAAACACCGTTAATTATTCAGTCTATCAATGTTACTTTACACCGAATCCAAGAAGAAGCTTTAAAACGTGATCTTCCTATCGAAACACATAAAGTAAAACCAAAATATGAACAATCATTTTGGGCTAATATTATCGGAAAAGGCTATCCATCACCAAATCAACAATTTCGCTGGTGTACTGACCGTTTAAAAATTGAACCTGCAAATGCGTTTGTAATGGACAAAGTTTCTACGTTTGGTGAAGTAATTATGGTCCTTGGCGTACGTGAAAATGAAAGTGCTACTCGTGATAACGTTCTTAAGTCCCATACTGTTGAAGGTAAAGATTTAATGCGCCATTCGACCCTAACAAATGCATATGTTTTTGCACCGATTAGACAGTTTAGTTTAAATAACGTCTGGGACTACTTACTAGAAAACCCGTCTCCTTGGGGGAACGATAACCATGAATTAAATAAGCTTTATCAAGATTCAAGTAGTGGTGAATGCCCTCTTGTTGTAGATAAAACCACTAAAGATAGTGCTGGTTCATGTGGAAATAGTCGCTTTGGTTGTTGGGTATGTACAGTAGTAAATGAAGATAAAGCATTAAACGGCTTCATTCTTAGTGGATCAGATTGGATGAAACCTTTATTAGAATTCAGAAATTGGTTAGCTGGAATTCGTGATGATAGAACATTTCGTATGAAATACCGTAAAGGTGGTCAAATTTACTTTAATCCACTAAAAACTGAATTAAAAGATGATACTGAATACGTAATCATTCCGAAAAAATCTAGTCGCCCTAAACAAATGATTAAATTAGAAGAATTTACAATTTTAGAAAGGGATGAACTAAAATCTTATTTAGCAATAAACAAAATTGATTTGAGTTCTCCTGAGGATCCAAAAATTTTAGTAAAGCTTGATGATAATCAAATCGGACAGCTTGGTTTAGGTCCCTTTACACTGAACGCACGAAAAGAGATTTTACGTAGACTTCTTATTGTCCAAAGAGATTTACAACATCCTGAAGAAGAGGATTTTGAATTAATTAAAGAAGAAGAATTACGTGTTATTCGTCGTTACTGGTTAGAAAATGGTGATTGGGAAGATTCTTTACCTAGCATTTTTAAAGAGGTAATGGGATACGACCTAAATTGGGAGTATGATGATCGTCCTTTATTTGATAATGAACAAATTACAGATTTAGAATCATTATGTAGCAAACACAACGTAGACTTTAAAGCATTAAAAAAACTTATATCACTTGAAAAAGATTTTTCAGGTTATAAAGTTCGTCGTGGATTAATGAATGAAATTGAAAAAGTACTAAAGCAAGACTACTTACATTTGTAGGGTGAGGTTAAATTTATGTTAATTGAACAACTAGAATTAGAAAACATAGGAGCTTATACAGAAAGAAATACCTTCGATCTGTCTATCTCCTCCCCAAAAAAGAAAGTAATTTTAATAGGTGGAGAAAATGGTGCTGGGAAAACAACATTTTTAAATTCCATAAAACTAGGATTATTTGGTTGTTTTGGTTATGGATATAAGACAGAGAATAATGATTACTATAAGCGCGTCCATGGATATTTAAATGCTTCTGCTCGTAAAAATGAAACAAATCCTTTTAGTATTACAATTACCTTTAGTGAAGTAGAAAATTACAAACGCCATGTTTATACATTCAAAAGATCTTGGAACATTTTAAACAGCGCCATAAAAGAAAAATTCACTGTAAAAAAAGATGGTCATTATTTAAATGATGCTGAAAAAGATATTTTCGAATCAAGACTACGAGAGAATTTCCCGCCTAAATTATTTGATCTATGCTTATTTGATGGCGAAGAAATTTCAAAAATAATAAATGAAAATAAATTATCATCTTATTTAAAAGAATTATCTACTGTTATATTCAACTTAGATTTATTCCGAAATTTAGAAGGTGATTTGACCAACTATTTACAACAAGAAATTGACCAAGAACATCTTTCTTCTATAGAAAGCGAAATCCTTACCCTTCAGCGTCAAGAAAAAGAACAGTCTTTAAACATTAAAGATCTCGAAGACACAATCAAAGCCGCTCAACAACAAATAGAAGAATCAAAGGAATCTTATTCTTTACTGAAAAAGGATTTTGAAACACATGGTGGTTTAATTAAAGAAGAACGCGAAACATTAAATAGACAAGTCTTAGAAATTGAAGCACATCGAAAAGCTAATTCTGAAAAAGTTCGAGAATTTATTCAAACTCTTTTACCTTTCTATCTAAACAAAGACTTGTTACTCTCTACTAAAAATCAATTACAAAATGAAGAAAAATTATCATTAGCAAATCAATTAACATCAGAGTTAACTGATGACCGTGCGCTTGAATTAGCTAAGAGTTTACCTGGAGTTTCATCTCCTAATGATTTAGCTGTTGAATTAAGAAAACAAATCTTCAATATTATTAAACCTAATAATGCAGATGTTGAGTATATCCATAGAGTTTCACCAACACAACGCACACAATTTGAAGTAGCGGCACAACAAGTTGAAAAAGAATCTCATGACACATATATTCAATTACTTCAAGAAAATAGAAAAAGCTTACTTCAAGCACAAGAACTAAGAAAGAAAATTTCTACTAATGATTCTACAAATGAGTTTACACAAATGTTAGAAAATATGACTCAAACACAAGAGAAAATCTTTAAGTTGGAAAAAGAAGTAGAAGAAAACTTGAGTATTTTAGAAACACGCCAAGAAACTTTAGCAGCACTAAAAAATACAATTGATTCAAAACATCATATTGTACAACAAAGCAATAAGACGAGAAATACATTCTTAATTGCCCAAAGCATTATGAAATTAAGTACAGAGTTTCAAATGTTACAACATCAAAAGAAATTACAACAAGTACAAATCGAAGCTACAAAAATGTTGAATAAATTAATGCGTAAACACCAATATATTTCTTCTTTACGCATTGATTCTAGCACGTTTGAAGTAACTTTATATGATAATAATCGTGACCATGTAGCAAAAGAAACATTATCCGCAGGTGAGAAAGAAATTCTCTTACTATCATTAATTTGGGCAATGTTCAAATGTTCTGGTCGTCGTGTTCCATTCATATTCGATACACTTTTAGGCCGCCTTGATCAAACACATAAACATAATATCTTAGTAGATTTCATCCCTGCATGTGGTGAGCAAGTCTTAATCTTGTCAACTAACTCTGAAGTTGATGAAAAACACTATAATTTACTGAAAAATTTTGTATCCCATGGATACTTATTAGAATTTGATACAGAACTACGAAAAGTGAATGTTACAGATCAATATTTCAACTTTAATAAGGAGCAAGCGAAATGAACTACCGTTTAAAGATTTCTAAAAGAGTATCAGATAAACTAAAAGAATTACAAGCTCCTACTAATTTAACACCAAACATTTTAGCTCGTTTAGCAGTTGGGTTATCATTAACTGATCCAACTTTCCCTGAGGTTTTAACAGATAAAGAAGCCGGTGGATTAGAAATCAATCGCCACACATTAACTGGAGAATATGATTTTATTTATAAATGCCTAATCACTCAGCATGCGGGACGTGAAGTATCTGATAATGAATACTTCCCTACCCTATTCAACGCTCACTTAGAACGCGGAATTAACTTATTAGACAGCGAATATAAACATGCTGGAAACAACGAGAAATTCACAATGAACTTGCTAAAATACGGTAAGGAGTGATCTCTATGCTTTATCTTGATAATAGTGCAACAACACAATTATTACCTGAAGTTAAAGAAGCAATGTTGCCATATTTACTTGAAGAATTCGGAAATCCTTCAAGTAAATATTACGGATTAGCCCAAAATGCTAAAGACGCTGTTGAAACAGCAAGAAAACATGTAGCTCAATTATTAGGCTGTGAAACTGATGAAGTAATCTTTACTAGTGGTGCTACAGAAAGTAACAACTTTATTTTGAAAGGCATCGCTCATTACCATAAAGATAAAGGGAATCACATTATTACTTCTAAAGTAGAACACCCTTCTATCATAGAAACTTGTAAATTTTTAGAAGCGAATGGCTATACGGTCACATATCTTGATGTAGATCAATATGGCAGAATCAATTTGGAAGAACTAACTAAAGCTATTCAACAAGAAAAAACTCTTCTCGTTTCAATTATGTGGGGAAACAACGAACTTGGTTCTCTAAACCAAATGAACGAGATCGCAAAAATCTGTAAAGAGAATGAAGTATTCTTCCATACAGATGCTACACAAGTAGTTGGAAAAGTACCATTCTCTCTTTCAGATATAGACGGTATAAACTTTTTATCCTGCTCTTCTCATAAGTTTCATGGTCCAAAAGGTGTTGGGGTAACCATAATAGGTAAAGATAATTTAGGATTACCAATCCAAATTACTCCTCTACTTCACGGCGGTGGACAAGAACTTGATATACGTAGTGGCACACTACCCGTCCATAATATTGTTGGAATGGGAAAAGCTGCTGAAATCGCATATATTAATTTGGAACAAAATATTTATAAATTAGAGCAACTAGAGAACAAATTAGCTGATATTCTAAAAACCAAATTTCAAAATCATATTGAGTTTAACAATGATATTAAAGATAAAATACCTGGAATATTAAGTGTTATATTTAAAGGTGTAAACAACGAAACGCTTGTGAGGACTCTTGCTCCAGTAGCTGCCGTGTCTACTGGATCGGCTTGTAGCTCAAGTAAACCAAGTCATGTATTACAAGCTATCGGATTATCTATGGATGATTTACGTTCTACTATTAGGTTCTCACTTTCTTCTACTACTAGTTTAGAAGAGTTGGATGTTTTTAACAATCTATAATATTCCACATAAAAAGAAGCGATTCTCTTAACGAATCGCTTCTTTTTAATCATTGCTAAACAGATTTTAACAAGCTAACACATAATTAATTTCATCTATATATCAGTGCCCTTTCCTAAAAGATATTTATATGGATAAAATATTGTAAATATCTTTTAAGTTTTTCTTTTCTATCGACACTTCTTTTTCCATGCTTTTTAGGAAATCGAAATAATTATCTAAAGCATACCTTGGATTCTCCATTATTTTATCATATAAATATTCAAGCCCACCGGCTGCATATTCTTCATAAATTGTAATTTTCCGATCAAAAGCCTCATCATCTGTATTAATAATTGTAAGATCCCCTGTTTCTGCTAAAGCAACAGCATTAATAACCGTTTCATCCGTTTCCGAATTAAAAACATTCCAATGTATTTGCTCCAGAGAACTAGTGAATGTTTTTCTTTTCTTATTCATAAATCCTACTATACCAGCTAACATAAATATATCTTTAAAACTGGAGAATATTCCTCCTAGTTCATCTCGATCTGTCAATACTTTATACATCTCTTCTTGATCTTTAGGCCTTCTAATTCTCCTACGGCTCATCTATTTGCAACCTCCTCAACCTCAGTAAACTCATACTGTTGTTCCTTATTAGTACGTGGATCATTATAGACTAATTTATACTCTTTTCCTATTTTCCCACCCATTCTTTCCTCTACTTCTCCTTTCCATTGAGAAGTAGAAACAATAACAATTACCTGATTCGATAAATCTGGTATTCCCTTTGCTATTCTTTCGCGATGGTCAGAGTCTAATGCTCCAAAGGGTGAATCCATTACAATCGGATAAATCCCACCCTCTTCAAATTTACTTACACCATTTTGATTAAACTGTTCTCTAGCAATATCCACAATAGCTCCTATAAAAGATAAACTAGTAATTTGTCGCTCTCCTTGAGACATACCAACTTTATTTCCATTATTATTTATAACATCTAACTTATAATCATCAGATAATTTTATGTTATAACCTTTTCTTAAAAAGTTGGAGTAAACTTTTGAAACTCGTTCTTGTAGCTGCTCTTTTACAATTTTCTCGCGTAGCTTGTAAATCTCCATCATTGTAACAATTAATTCATCACACGCTTTAATTCTTCTTTCTGTTAATGCTGCCTTTTCTGCTTTTTGGTTTAGCTTTTCTCGCTCATTATTTTTCTGCTCTAGTTTTTCACTTGCTTCATTCAACTGATGCAAGATAACACCTAATTTCTTATACGTATCCTCTTTCTTTACAATTAGTTGTTCTCTTTTATTTTCAAGACTCACAATTTCTTCAGAGTCTTTATCCGAAATTTTCTTCCCAATTTCTTCAATTTCTTCATTTAACAACCTTGCTCTCTGTTTTGCATTATATTCTTGTAATCGTAATTCATCCATGCCTTCAAATAATTGTCGTTTCCGATCTCGAGTTACTTTAATATCACTTTGAAATTCTGCAATAGCATGTTCCAAACTTACTGGTGCTAAATAATTTTTTGTGCCAATAACCTTATTATATTCCACAGCTCCTTCATTTAAATGTGTACCACAAATACATTCCTTTTGCTCAATCAACTGATCGATAAATGACGCATTAATTCCTGTATAAGTATCTGTAGTTAATTTTTTATTAGCTAGCAAATCTTTAGCTTTTTCTATTGCTAAAAAACTAAATGCTAAATACCCCTGTTTACTCATCAACTCCGCTAACTTTTTACGTGTACTCATAAGCAACTCTTCCGTAGTATGTAATTCTTTATTTTTCAAATCACGTTGTTCCTGTAGATGTTTTGAATCTTCTATCTGCCTTAGTCTTTCTTCCAGTTCCTTTATTTGTTTTTCTATTAATTTACAATACTCCTGAAATTCTTTCTCTTCTTCACTTAAACCTTCCTTTTCTTTATGCAATTTTTCAATTTCTTCAACTAGATTTACAGTTTCTATATCTCCATATTTTTTTAATTCCCCCAAAAACTTTTTCTTTGCTCCTTCTGTATGCGAAATAGAACGTTCTAAAATCTCTAATCCCATCATGGTTTTTATAGCTTCTTTTACCTCTTCAGTTCCAGATTCTTTTGATAAATTATCAATTCGTTCCCCGTCAAAGAAAAAATAAGACGAAAGTTGTTCAGGTAAAATTCTATTAATCTCGATCCCGATATTAGCAATTTCAAGTTTTGATTGTCCACCATCTTTATACTCTAACTTTACTTCTGGTTCGAAATAACTAATATTATCGGCACTAACTCTTTTTGCTTTTACACTTCTAGTAAGTGAATAGTGTTTTTCATATCCACCTAAGTCCTTCACTTTCTCTTTAAATTTAATAATGACATAGGCATTCACTTCTTCATTTACTTTTAATTCATTTAAAGCATGCTCATTAATAACGTTACTCGAATTAGGCAAATTAAGTTTCCCGTATAAGCACCAACTGAATGCATTAAGGAGAGCTGTTTTACCTGCACCATTTTCTCCATGAATAACTGTTACATTTCGAGTATTAGATTGTGAAAATTCAATAGTTTGTGAGTCATAATACTGTCTAAAGTTCCTTAAAGTAATAGAATCTAAAATCATGTTTTACTTCACCCTCTCTTTAACAATGTCTACTATACTATTAATAATTCCAGTTCCCTGTAAATTTTTCCGGTGCAAAATACTCTTTTCTGCCTGCAAAATTTCACTTAAAATTAGTACACGTTCTTGCGATAATTTACTCAGAATTACATCCACCTGTTCTTTTTCTTTAACCATAGTATCCTCCCTATTATATATCTAATAAATTGTATGATTTTTTTATCTCTACTAATTGCTCATGTGCCTGTGAATTATTACGTGCTAAATCTGCAAATTCTACAAACCTTATTAATTCACGTTTCACCATTTTTCGTTCTATATTAAAAACGCTGGGCTCCAAATATTCAATCTCATCAATCTCTCTTGGAATAACAATAAAATCATGAATATATGAATACCGCTTATTAGGGTGTTTCCTTAATACCCTTCCTCTCCTTTGAATAAACTCTCTTGGATTAGTACTACTAGCAAGAATATAAGCATTCTGGGTAGCTGGTACATCTACACCTTCATCTAAACATTTTATAGCTACAAGCGCTTGGAGCTCTCCTAATTCAAATCTTTTTAATAACTCTTGTCTCTGTAAACTACTTTCATTAGATGTAAATGTATGAGCTCTCATATTTAATTCATTCCCCAACAATTTCACAACTGCACTAACCTGTTTTTCGTTATCTATTGAGCTATCTCCACAGTATATAATGTTATATTTAGATTCTTTATTTTTCTCTATCAACTCTTTTAATTTAATAAGTTTATTTCTTGCACTATTTAAAATCCTCGCTCTTTCAATCAATAATTTTTGTAATCCCTCATTCCCCTTTAAGTCTAATTCTCCATTAGGACTATAAAAATTCGATAGTTTTCTTGTAATTTCATAGTATTTTTCATTTTCATCTATATCTAGATAAACCACATGAGGATAATAATAATATTCTGTTAAAAATTCTCCTATAGCTTTTTTTAAACCAAACTCAAAAACTACTTTTCCTCCAAAATATTTTAGCAACGCTTCAGTGCCTTCCTCATCATACCAACGATTAGGTGTTGCAGATAAAGCTAAGCGATATGGGAAATGCTCCATAAGATTCATTCTATTATTAATAGCACCTAGATGATGGGCTTCATCCGCTACAAATACAACTTCTCCTTTTAATTGAGATAATAAATCTTGCATCGTCTTGCTTGAAAAAGTCTTATTTGTGGTTATTAAACAAAAATGATTAATAATACCATTTTTAAACGCACTAATATTGAACCTCAAATCCTCTTCCCATAAATTTCGAGATTGTTTCGCTACCAATGGGTTCATATTAAATTTTTTAATGTCTTTTACCCATTGATCTACTAAATGTGTATACGGACAAACTATAATAACCGCTAATCTGCTTGATAACGCTTTCCATAAGAATGATACCGCTGACAATGCCGTAATAGTTTTTCCTGTGCCCGTTGCCATCTCGAGTAGACCTTTACATTCATTTTCAAACCAACTCTTTATAGCTTCCTTTTGATAATCTCTGATTGTATACTCTTTAGGAATATCCGGAAAGTAGCAACGTTGATTATCTTCTTTAATAACAATATTAGACTGGATTTCTGGATCAACCTTCTTAATTGTATATTCTTTAAAGCTTAATAATTTCTCCTTAGCAGCTTGAGGAAAATCGATAACCTGAACTTTATTTGTTTTATTCTGCCATAACAAATCAAAGTCCCTATCTTTTCTCTCTACTCTTATCAACTCGTTTTTGTTCCACGAGCAAAATACATCAATAGATTCAAAATTATTATATAGACCTCCCTCTGTTTCATTAGCAGATCCAGAAAAGGCTATTTTATTTCCTTTTCCATCCTCCATAATACCGATTTTTTCATGATATAAACCATAGGTAGCGCTATTTGATAGAGTAGCAATTTTTATCTCTAACCTTCCATTTGCTATTAACCATGCTAAATAATTTAGTCGTTCTTTAACAACTAAATCTGCTGGCTGATTTAAAGCTCTTAATAAGGATTCCTCTATCACTTCATTACGTGCTTTATATCCAGATTCGATCGCTTCAATATCTGCCTTTTCAAGATAAGGTGATGCAATCAAGTACATTTTCCCGTTATTACTAATCATCTCATTTAACCCTTTTCCTACAATAGCTAAGGAAGCACTCGTAAAATAACCTACTGCACGCTTATATACCTTTGTCTGAGCTAACGTAGGTATATAAAAATCATTTACAATATTTTGTTCCTCATCACCAGATCTATATTGATAACTAATATCTAAATCTTTGAAATCCATATTTCTCCTCCCTTCTAAAGAAGAATTTTACTTACTAAATTCCAAACGGAATAGTGTACTAAATTTATTTAAATGCAGAATTATAATATGCTTTATGTTCTCTAATATATTTTATCAAAAATTATCCTTCTCCACTATCTGTTCAATCACCTCTTTTCCAATAAAAGTTAGGTGGTATATCACTTCACTCTTATTGAAATATGTTACAATTACATACAGGGTATCCCTATACTTCATGCTCATATTAAAGGTGGTAAAAATGAATAAATTAAAAGAACAAGAGCTAGAATTACTAGCAAAAATTTGTAAAGAAAATGAACTATCAACAAAACTAGCATATGACTTATTGCGTTCGGCTGAAAAATTTTCATATGAAAACACAAGTGAAAATCACAGAAAAAAAGATTACCTAGATTTAATTGATTTTTATGCAAAATAAAGTAAAGGTGACTACATAATGTTATTTAAAAAACTTATTTTTGATAATTATAAAACGTATTATGGACATCAAGAAGTTGACTTCTATATCCCAAAAGAGGTACGTGCAGAAGGCGAAAAAAATATTATTTTATTAGGCGGCCTAAACGGGGCTGGAAAGACTACAATTTTAAAAGCAATTTTATATGTTTTATTCGGAAAAAGAGGGTTCTCACCTGCTGAGCATAAACGTGTATTTTCTAATGTTATTAACAATACCTTCTTTGACGAAGGTGGGAGAGATTGTTCTGTAACTCTTGCTATTGAAACGGATAAAAATGAAGAATGGACTCTTAAAGTTAAATGGGGCTTTGATCACAACAAAAGGTTAATTAGTGAAAACCGTGATTTAACTGTGAAAAAGCCTGGTGCAATGATTGGTAAAACTGTACGTATTGATAATATAGATACTTTTAATCGCTTTATGGATAAAATGATTCCATATCATGCTGCACCCTTTTTCATTTTTGATGGTGAAGAAATTAAAGATATCATTTTACGACAAAATAGTGAAGAAATGAAAGAAGCTATTCACAAAATTACTGGGATGGAAACCTATAAATTATTACTATCTGACCTCTCTTCTATTAAGACTGGCATAGAGAAGAATTTAGCCAAAGCGGTTGATCAAAACAAACTAAAAAGTTTAGATGCCAATTTAAAAGAATACGAAGAGCAAATTCAACATCTAGAAAAACGAAAAGAACTTATTTCTTCTGAACGAAAGAAATTCGACGGTCTAATCAATGAAGTAAAAAATGAACGTAATGAAAAAATTACAACTAACTCCAAATCAAGAGAGGTTATTGTAAAAAAACAATCAGGGCTAGCAACTGAGTTACGTCTAGCTAAAGAGCAATTTGAAAACTATTTCAACAATAATGCTATAAACATCATTCTAAAAGAAAAAACTAAAGTACTACAGAACAGATTAAAATTAGAGTATGATATTCGTCAAAAGAAAATGATACAAGACGCTTCTTTAATGCCTTATGAAAAATTTATGGATGAATTATTAAACCAATCATTCACTCCTCCCCTTTCAAATGAGCAATTAAATCAACTTAAGGAAATCGGGAGAGAAATTTGGGTTAAAGAAAATAATATCGAAAAAGATATATCCGAAGATCACGTAGATATTCACGACATTTCAAATAAAGACTATAACTACCTTGTAAATCTCCCTGCTAGAAATAATAGTTATGTTATAGATTTAATAAATAAAATTGAGAAGCTGAACCTTGAATTAGAGGCATTAGAAATTGAAATTAGAAATGCACCTGAAACGATTGATATTAGCGCAGAAAATGAACGTATTGATATCCTAACTAAAAAATTAGGAGAACTGAACTTAAAATATAAATCAATTATGGCAAAGTTAAATAAAATTAAAGAACAAAGAACAGCCGTTGTAAACCAGTTAACCCGTCTTTCTGATCAAGGTGCAGATTATGATGCTCTAAATAAACGATTAATTTATGTCAAAAAGTTGATTCATACTATGAATTCATATGTACATGAAATGACAAAGTTAAAAGCAAGCTTTATTCGCGAAGAATTTTCTTCAATGTTAAGTCGATTATTCCGTAAACAAGATGAATTTGGAAAAATTGAATTCGATATTTCAACGTATACTGTTAGATTATACAACGATCGTAATCAAGAAATTAGTATTCAAGACCGATCTGCTGGTGAAATGCAAATGATTTCCTCGTCACTAATTTGGGCCCTAACAAAAGCCTCTGATTTAGCTCTTCCTATGGTAATCGATACACCACTAGGACGCTTAGACAGTTATCATCGAAATCATTTAATTAACCATTACTATAAAGAGCTTAGTGAACAAGTAATTATCTTATCTACAGATACAGAAATTACCCAAGACTATATTAATTTCATGCAAGAGCATTCATATAAGCAATACATGCTTGATTATGACCAATCAAAGAAATATACAGTTATCCGCGATGGATATTTTGATTTTATAAAGGTGTGATATTATGGCAAATAGAAGAATGAACCTCTCAGGAACAGGTAAAGAAACCCTTGACCTACTCTGTGAAGTACTTGAGATTGATCGACCACAGGGGATAAAAATAGCGTTAGCAAAAGGTATTGCTAACGCTACAGGAAAAATAAATGATGACTTTAAAGACGGAAAAACCAAATGGACAATCCCAGATAATATAATTAAAGATAAAGAGTTTTTACTCTTTAAACATTTAATTATTAATGAAATGCAAGTTGCTTTAAATGAAGATGAAATCACACATAGCATGCTTTTGTATATAGAATATGGGCTAAAGGTCATCAAACAAGAAATAGACAATTTATCTTCATTAGAAGATTACCGTATTATTGTATTAAACTAAAAGTAAAAGGAACCACCAAGGTGGTTCCTTTTTATATTCTCTCAGATAAAGATATAATATCAACCACCGTTACAGTTGGTTGAGACAATTCACCATTTACTTGTAACACAGGTCCATGTACAATACATTGACCTTTTTTCAATGTTGAAAGTCTATTCTCCCATTCTTTTTTCTCTGAAGAATCGTTAGATAGACTAGTAGCAATTGTAGAAATCTCTTGTTCTGGCGGCGCAAAATAAACCTTCTGTGAAGCATTTTGTAGCCTTGCTAATTCATCAGTAGCCAATTGAGATTTTAAAAATTGAGTTGCATACCATGCTGACCATCCAAATTTACGTCCTTCTTGTAAAATTCGTGCAGAAGGTGATTTTTCCGTATGATCAAGGTTTTGCGCTTCATCCATTATGACAGGCATTGGATTATTTTTATTTCCAAACCTTACGGAATAATTCCAAAGGTCCCATAAAATAAATTCTGTAATCATTAATTGAACATCTCGAGGGTATCCAGTCAACTGAATAATAAAAATCTCACCATCACTATCTACAACATCTTTCCAATTTATTGTATTTTCATGGCTAAATGGATTACGATCGATTAGCGGTCTTATTTGTGATAAAGCCGTCTTAGCATAGCTAGAACCATCTTCTTCTAAACATTCTCTAAGCTTTATTAAGCTCATATCTTCCCCATACTTATCCAATCCATTAAGAGTACCTTCATAAATCGCATTTAATTGTTGCACACCTAACGTGCTATATACAGCAGCAAATACACTCTTAATTCTTTCAGCAACATCCGTATTAGATTCTGGAAGCGTAATTCCTCCAATATCCCTTTCATTCTTTTGAAACGGATTAATCGGAAGCTGCTCACTATATACAATCTTTTGTTTTAACTTTGTACCCATTGCTTGTACAAATTCATCTTCTAATTGGTTTGGTAAAAATCCTTCTGTATAGTCAATAACAATACTTGGAATACCTTGCTTCGACTTTTCTAATAATAAGCACTGCATGAAATATGTCTTACCTTGTCCGGATTTACCTGAGATCAACAAATGTCTATTCGCCAATCCTTTATTACCATACTCCCAATAAATCTTTCTATTCGAGTTTTCTGCCTTCCCAATTAGAATTCGGGATTCTTCTAATTTTTGTGACTCTCTTTCTTTTGTTTCTTCAAGAACTTCTATTGTATTATCGATTTTCTCTTTAGTAACCTCATTAGAATCAATAATTTCAGGCTTTACTTCTACCTCTACATCAACCTCTAATTCATTTTTTTCTGAGCTGAAAGATGACGCACTTTCTACTTCGCTACAGGCACCTGTATATTTATGAGAAAGTAATTCTTCCTTAATAAAATCGCCTTCTGTTTCTTGAATCCAATTCTTCATATCTTCCATTGGTTGTATAAGGCCACTATATCCATCAAACTCTGGAAGGTTTAATAGCGTAATCCCTTCATCCAGTTTAGCACTTCTATGATAAGCGTCTCGCTGGAAGGATAAAATAGCTCCTTCACCAATCGATGATTCTATTCCGTTGGAAATTATAAATTGATCTTTCAACAGTTTTTCAACCACTTTATTATTCAATTCATAATTTTTCTCTTCCCAGAATTTACTTTTCAATATTTTATTAGCATTAGAAATATAAAGTTGAGCAAAGAAATTACGATAGAAACGGCTAGCAAAAGAATTAGTTGTTAATGCATCATTGATTAATTTCTTCGTATGTTTAACTTGTTTTCTCGCCTTTTCTAATACATCGTTTTTATTAGCTCCGATTTTTACTTCGACAGGATAAAAATGCATCATTACATCATTCTCTACTTGTTCCAAACCTATTAACAGTAAATCATCACTATGAACACCTTTTACTCCTAAGTTTTTAGCTGTAAATATGCCATCTGCTTTCTTTAAATTAACAGCACCTGCAACTCTTAAAACTTCTTCTAGAGAAATTGGCACCCATAAAATGTCGTGATGTTCAAAATATGCTAAAGAGAATTTTATAGCAGAAATAATACTTAACTTCTCTCTAGAATAATGGCCCTTACTACCAATAACACGAAGTAACCATTCACCATTAAAAGTATTAAATGCTTTAATAGTACTTTCTACATTTTCTTTTTTACTCTCTACTTGTTTTTCCTTTAAAAATTCTTCAATAACAAAATGATATTGTTGCGATTTGTCCGTTACAGTAATAGCATCATATCTACTTGAAGATGAATATTGATCACTATAATGAATAACGACTAGATTTTGCTCGTAATCATTAAAGAACTCCAGATCAAAACTTGGGTCTACAAATGTTACCCAATAAGATGATTTGAAAATTTCTTCTAGAGTTTCTTCATCAGCACTCGTTGTTCTAGAAAAAATCGCTTCACCTTTTCGATACGTATTATTTCCACCATTATGAAGGTTTGCGCATAATTCATTAAAATAATACGTTGTTTGTGTTAAAAGATTCTCTTCCTCTACAGCATATGCTTTAACACCGAAACCACTCTTATAGTTTTCATTACTCTTCATTGAAGGTACTGTAGTGTATAACCCATCAATTGCTAAACCTGATAACATTTCATCCATAGATTGTAATGCATATCGCTCTTGCGCTTGCATTTTATAGAAAGAAATATGAGCATACTTATATTCTTCGCCCATTTCTTTTTTATAATAAAATAGCTTTTCACGAATAAATCGCAATATATCCTGAGGTTCATGCTGCTGTTTTGCGCCTAAATTAATATTAAATTTTGTTTGAAACTCCTCTACCGATTCTATTCTTGAGAAATTATCAAATGCACTGTCCTGGCTTTCTTCTTTATAAAGTGTAACTTCAACAGCTTTTAAACCTTCAGGCCCTTTTGATCTAATTCTTTCAAGCATCCAATTTACGATACCTCTAAAGGTTTCATAATCGTTTTCAATATTGATTAAATTAATTTGCAACGGTGCCTTAGAGTACTCACTAAATAAATAACCAAAGTGTCCTTCAAACTGCTGAATTTTATCCTCAATTACTTTTGCTAAATATTGATTAGCATCCGATACTGAAACTTGATTAACTGGTTTAAAGTCCATCCACTCTAATGCTATATTCTGATTATCTGGTCTATACAATTGATCTCGCTCATTATAAATATATGGAACTAGTCCATCTGGTTTTAATCGCTGTAAAATACTATTATCTACTTCTTCATTTAAAAGTAAATTATTCAATTTTAATTGGAAAGCGACCATAACTGGATGGAATGGTGTAAATTTAATTACATTATTCCCCATAACTGTCCCTAACTTAAATAAATCTCGTCCACGTTTGCCGGCCTCATGCCCTTCTTCAAAACTTTTAATCTCTTGTATAAAAGCATTCAAATATTCTTCTGCCCTTTTAACTAACTCTTCACTGTAATAACATAAGCTTGGTATACCTCTTTTAATTTTAAAGTAAGTTAAAAATCTACTATAAGCTTCTCTTAATTCATCGCTAATGGACACCTCTTCAGGGACCAATGCATCGGACTCTACTACGGCACATCTAAGTCCATTTTCAATCCATTGGTACTCCCACTCGAATAAGTTTTTATATTCCGGGCTTAAATAGAATTCTCTATTTCCAAAACGCAATCGATTATTTATCCATTCAAAATCTCTTTGCTGCTCACGCTTTAATTTCCAAATTCGCGCGCCATTAATGGGGGTAGATTCCGGTAACTCATTTTTCAATATAAATGGAATGATTGTTCCATTCTCCGTCAAGCGAATGTTAACTCGCATCTCTTCTTCATCATTATACGCTTCTGGTTGAGGGAGAATAGTAAGTTCATCATCTACGCTACAATCAATAGTTGCATTTTCCTCATAGACTTCCATTGATTTTTTGTTATAGCCTTGTCCAAATGAAAGCTCATTATCTTCATGCTGAAGTTCAATCAGGCACTTATTAGGAGCTATCAAATATGTTGTTTTAAAAGCATCTAATACATATGGGTCAATTGGTAGTACCACAATAAATAGTTCTACACCTAAAGTTGATTTATCATCATGCTTATAAGCCAACCTAACAAATGTAGGTTGATTACCCTCTGTTTTTATAACCGCACTAAGGTTTATTTTCCCTACCGATACTTCTACATTTTTCTTAAACTTCGGAGGTACTTTTACGTATTTATTCGATAAACTTTTAACATTTCCACCTTGAATTGAAAATGCCACATTTAAATGTACTTCTTCCTTACCTTCTGGATTAAATATAACTAAGTGTCTTTTTCTTTCCCCTGCTGCGGTTTCCTTTTGAGGTTTATCCCAAAATTGTAATCCTTCTTTAACTGTTAACTCTTTTAAATTGATTGATGCCTTTTTATTAAGATCTAAATAATCCTGATGAAATCGATTAACATCGGCAAAATTAATTTCTTGCCACTCTTCACGTTTTAATTTACTAGCTCCCTCAGGGGTGAATTTCTTTTCTAATTCTTCTGCTCCTAAACCGAAATCATGAATTTTCCTAACAAATTCATATAATTCTCTATTTGCAATTAAACGTTCTTTTTGCTTATTCCCTTTAAAAGTAGCTAATTCTTCATCTTTAAAAACTGCAAATTTTTGATAGTCTTTATCTTCTATCGTACCCTTTGCAAGAGTAGAAAAGATTTCTTCAAACTCAAAAAAAGTAACTTGTTGATGTGCCTGTTCTTGCTTAATCATCTCCATGTTTTCTATAAGGATAATTTGAGCAGTTTTATCTAACATACTGCTTTCAATTTCTTGTCTTAATCCCTTTACTATAGAATTAGGGTGTAACGGCATTCCATCCTTTTGAAGATCACTACTTCCACCTTGAATTGAATCCAACTGCTCTGAAACTATACTCAATAAAGCTGTATCTTTCCATACACCTTTTTGTTCACCAACTTGATTTCGTAAAGTAACTAAGAAATCTGGTTTAACATTTTCATTTGTATAGGCAATAACAAGTTGAATATTTTGTATTTCAACTGAAAATGTTTTATACGGCTCACCTAATTCATGCTTATATACAAATTGCTTAACATTTTTCTGCTCTTGGAATGCTTCTACTAAATTCTCTACATCCTCTACTTTATCTAGCTGTAAATAAAATCTATCACCGGCTTTTATTGAACGATTTTTAAAATCCCCCAATAACAACTCACATATATAATTATAAAATTCGTTTGACATACTGTGCATCACCACTATCACTTTTTTTATCTAGAATATTATGAGAATCAAATAGTTCGATAATCATCTTTTTCGAATGACGATCAAAAGCTACTCCCCTTTTTGAAAATTCCTCAAACAAACGATTTAACGGCATTCTCTCTTCTTTTACACATACAGCTGTTAAGAGTAACAGCATTTCATGACTCATATTAAAAACAGCCCCTATGCTGCCTCGATTTTTCAGAAAAACATCTGCCCCTAAATCTTCAATGTTCTCTCCAAACTTTTTACATGCATCTGTATTCATTCCCTCTTTTAGACAACTAAACAATGTTTTAAAAACCTCAGATATATCTTCTGGTGCATCTTTAGGTGTTACTCGCTTTGCCCAAAGCTCACTATATTTATTAATCCATTGTTTACTATCTGTTAAAAATTGCTCTGAAACATCCAATCCTTTTTCATTTATTAAATCTTTTAAGTATCTATAATTCATAAATTGAAAACTTTGCTTTTCATCCGCTTCTTCATCTTGAAGCTCGTTATAACTTAATTGAGACATCGTGTGTATATGCACAAATAAATTTGGTGCTTTATCTTTTATTCTTCTAAATCCTTCTAGTTCATCCGCAGCTTTTCTTCTCTTACTAATAGATTCCCATTCTAAAGCGAAATATAAAGGATTAGAATGCGTATAATCCGCTTCATCAAATTGTTCAAACTTCACAACTAATTGACAAACATACATAAAGCTATAAAAATGCGTAAGTAATGGGAAAGATTTCAAGAAGTAATCTTTGTATTGACTTAAAAATAGCAAGTCTTCCTGGTAGAAATTCGCTAAAAATCCCATTAAAGGTTGATATTGTTTGACCGGATCTTTAGCTGGAATATCTAATTTATTTAATATGAGTTCTGTTAATATATCTTCACTTTCCTTATTCTTAAATATAGAACTAATACTTACTTCATCATGAACTAGCGTATCTTTTATAAATTGCCCATATTTCGGTAAATCTTTCTTCTCTTTAGGTGTAGCCATATAGTTAAATAAATATGGATGGATAGGTTTAATTTTATTATCTTGACCAAATAAATATTGATTTAAAAATCGTTCTAAATCATATTCCGCTTCCTGCGTATACTCAATTTCTTCCATAATTTGATCTACAAAAGGGTTTCTAGAGGAAAACAAGTCCTCTTCTTCACTACTCTTCTTATCAACTAGGCGTAAACCACAAACATTTCGGACGTACTCACCTAAAACTTCATTAAAATTTCCACGTATTGATTTCGTTCTTTTTGTAACAAATGGTAAAATATCTACAACTTTACCAACATCATGCTTGTTATTCCCCAATAACTGTTCTAATTTATCTATTTTTAATAGTGTATCCATTAATCACTACTCCCTTTCAAACACAAACGCACCAAAATCATCTCGATTTAATTTATAGAAACGAGAATCATTAGGAAAATGTATCAATAACTCATTCTCTTTCTCTCCAAATTTCATGATTTTCTCTACAAACTCTGTAAATTTAATTGCATCTTCTTCATCTTTTTTATTTGGACAATATCCCTGACAAACTTTTACTAATAAATTGTATAGTTGATAATCAATATCCAATTCAATAATATTTTTTATATCTCCATCATGATATGCTAACACAAGCGATGATTTAAACGAGTCTAGTACATCATTTTGATTAAATTTCAAATGATCGATTGATGGCTTTAAATTAAGTTGTTGGGCTAATCTATACTTATCACTTGGCTTGTTAAGATAAATATATCCTTTTTTCGGACTTCCCTTCCATTTAAATAACGCCTCTTTTATTTCTTCATAAAAGACTTTAATTTCTTTTTTATTACCCGAATTGAAATCAAACAATTTGTTTACATATTTATGATACGTCTCATCCTCAATCTTTTGAGAGAAGTCTTCATTCGTTAAATATGTAATTCGAATAACAGTTTCCGAGAAACCAATAAATGATGGGCCATCTACTTTCTCTTCACTAATAAAAGGATTTAACCACCCCCTACCTTGATCAGATGTTACACAATGATTTAATATAGTATCCCATTCATTTAAAGTACTTAAATCAATAATAATTTGATCGATGTGTGAGGATCTTCTATGAACTGGGTCTAATTCATGTAAAGTCTTTAGGATAGGAGAACGCTCTTTACGTTTAAACATAAGATTAGGAACCGCTTGTTCTAACACTTCAAATTCTGAGAGAACTTCAATTACTTCTAATTTATCTGGAATAATAATGTCAGCTACAAAATTTAAAAATGCACGAGCAGATATAACTAATTTATATTTCACTAACGTTTGAATAATTAAATTAACAATTTGTTTTTGCACGTAAGGTTCCTGGATAAATTTATAATTCTCATGAACCATCGTTCGAATATTGTTTTTTGTATCCTCTTGATAAGCCAAATAAAAAGGATTTCCCTCTTCTTTATTAAATATTTTATTTAATAAAGTTAAAAAGAAAGTTGATTGTGGCCCTTTTTCTGTTAGTTCATACGAGTGATAGTCACCGAAACTAATTAGGTCAAAATGATCTTCGCTATAACAAGTAGTGATGCTTGAAGAAAATAGACCACTGCCGTCAACAAATCTATTTAAAGCTTCGTATGTATATTCTTCATGGTTTAACGTTATAAAGTTGTGAAGAACTCCCATATTGATTGCTAAAATAACTTTTTTATTTGATTGCCCAATCGATTGGTCGGAGAAATCTTGAAGTATTTCTTCTAAAGTCTCCATTGCATTTTTGTTAGGAGAAAAACTTTCTGTAGCATCATTAAAAATTTGATACCCTTCTAATAATTCTGGTTTATTCTCTTTTAAATACGCTAATAAATGGGATTTCCCATCTCCAACACTACCACAAAGGAGAATTAAGCTAGAGGAATTAAGTTCCTTATTTTTCACCAAAATACGCTCTAGGTCAGTTTGAATCTTTCTCTCTACGTGCATATATTTTTTAAATTGGCTAAATGCATTTGCGTTTTCAATAGCCTCTTGTGATGAATCTTGTAACCTTTTTAGCTCTCTCAATAAATAACTTTCTCCCTCAGGAAGGTCTTTACAAAGGATGCTCTCTTCCGCTAAGTCTTCAATAATAGTTTCTTCTTTTTTTACATCATCCTTATTAGTAATACCTATTAATTGCATTACTTGCGCTTTCACCATTTCTTGTATATCTGCTTCATTGCTTTGTGCTGGTCTTGGATGCTCATATGCAGGTATTTTTAATTGTTCAGGTGAATATACTTCATATAACCAAACCGCAATATTATGCATGACTTTATGCAATTTAAAAGCTGCACTAATATCATTAAACGAGCCATCATGCGCTGCTTTATTACCGGTAAAACGAACTGTATCAAAGTCCCTCTGTACTTCCGCTGTTATATAACCTTCTTTTGCAAGATAGGAAATTTTATCATAAAGTGATGAAATATATGGCACCTTTATATCTTCTTGAGCAAATACCTCATTCAATATAGCCTCAGCAAATAACCTAGCCTTCACAATTGCACTTGCTGGGTCTTCATATATTAACTCTTCCATTTTTTTCGCATTAACCGCTGCAACTTGGTTAATATGCTCTATAAAACTTAAAAAATATTTTTCTTCAGACATATTTACTATCCCTCACGCCATCTCATTAGTATTTTAATAATATTTTATCATATTCTTTTATAATTAATTAATAACCGTGTGCGAATTACATAAAATATCCAAATATACAACCATACTCCCAGTTACTATATATATTTTATAAGAAATTTTTAAAAATATATGTAAATCTTAATATACATTAATTGTAACATTAAAACCGGTACTTATAACGTCACTTTTAATTTTAATTCGTATATCCAATCCATTCATTTAAAATAAACCATACATCTCCAACAACTTCCTACCTTCCTCAACAACCTCTTCCCTCAACTCCCTAGGCTCCAACACCCTAACCGAAGCACCCATCCCCAAAATCCACTTCTTAATCGACTCTTTCCCGCTCATCATCGCGCGGAAAAGGATGCTACCATCATCATTATGTTCTATCTTTTGATTCTCTCCCCAAATAGATTCTGGTACGGATACGGCGAATGGTGGATAGATGAGTAACTCTACTTCTAACGGTTCTTTCATAATGCCGAATTTCGGAAATTCTTCTCGAATATCAAAATCAGCGGGTATTTTATATGTATCATACAAAGTTTTAATATCTTTTATTCGAGATAGTTTAAACATACGTTTTTCCTTTTTATCATTACACAGGGCTAGGCAATAAAAGAATTCGTTGTAGTGTACAAAGCCGTATGGATCGATAATTCGTTCTGATCTTTCACCAGACCGTTTCTCATACTGTATTTTCACCTTGCTTCTTGTAAATAACGCTTCTTGTAGTTGTACATATTTTTGGTTTTCATTCGAAAACGCATGATTCGGCTTCGATCTTTGCACAAAATAAATATGACGATCTTTATTCGTTTCCACTTTCCGAACGGCATTCAATTTATCTAACGCTACTTGTGCGTCCCTTGCATAAATGTCATTACCCTTTGAAACTAGTTTTTGAATAGAGAACGTTAGCGCATCCAGCTCTTGTTGGGACATATTTTTAATAGGAAATAACGATGTATTTGAAAGGGAGTAGCCACCATATCTTCCTTTCGTTGTTTCAATTTTAATACCTGCCATTTCGATATCATCACGATAAATGCGGACCATTCGCTCTTTTACTTCTAATAACTCTGCCAATTCACCAATTCTCATTTTCCCTCTCGCATGCAGGAGCTCGATCATATATAGACAATTACTTAATTTACTCATATAACTCCTCGTTTCTATTCATCCATCCTCATTCAAGTATAAAAGAATAGAACTATCTTTTAAATTATTTCTATAATTACTTCTAAAAAAATCAATATATTACCCCAAAATGCACAGTAGCACACCCCTGACATACACCATCCCAATCAAGATGTTCTGGCAAAGTCTTTGTATTACAAAACTCACACTCCTGATACCGCCTCTTCCTAAAATCAGCAACCATACTAATACTCTCTTGAACTTCTACCGCTTTCTCACTGTTACTTAATTCCTCTAGATGTTCCCATAATAATATATGATGCGTAAACCGTGTCATATCTGGTACAGCGGGACTATTCCATACTAATCTATGGAACCCTATTTCTAATCCCATCTCTCCCGCACGAATAAACATGTTCGGATCAAAATCCAGCCCTCGTACTGCGAACTCGACGTTTATTTCTTTCAACTCGCAGACTTTCAATTGTTTTAACTGTGTTTTTGCTAATTTCATTATTGATAAATCTCCTATACATATATTATTATTTTTGTATTTTAATAAAATTTGTAGCAATAATGACCTTTTATAACTTGTTATTACAAAATTATAAACCGAAATCCAGTACTATTTACGTCACATATATCATTACTTACAACTAAACCAATAGAAGAGTATTAATCACTAACTTTCACCATCTCTCCATACCACTCATAACTCTCCTCCAAAAACCCCCTACTCTCCCCACTATCCTTATAAACCCCCTCCCAACCCCGCTCCCTCAAAATCCCCTTCCAACTATCACTCTCAACCATCCTCTTAATCACACCATCCCAATAAGCAACCTCTTCCTCCGTCATATCTTTTGGGCCCATAATTCCTTTCCAATGCTGGAATATGACGTCGATTCCTTGTTCTTTCCATGTTGGGATTTCTGGTAGTCGGTCTAGTCGTTTTGATGCGGATACGGCTAGTATTTTTATTTTGCCGGCTTTGTATTGTTTTTCGGCTTCGGATAGGGTCATGGTTGCGGCGCCTATTTGTTTGTTCGTTAGGGCGTTTATGATTTTTTCTTTGTTTTCGTAGACGAAGAATTGTAGTTCGGCAGGGTTTATGCCGAATGCTTTGCTTACTTGTACGAAGGATAGGTGATCGTCGTTTCCTAGGCCTGGGGCAACACCGATTTTGAAGTTTTTCTTGTTTTGTTTTAGTTGTTTCATTAGTTGGTTTGCGGTTTCTACGCTAGAGTCTTTTGATACGACAACGACTTCCCAGTCCGATGCGAGAGTTGCGAGCGGCGTAAAGTCTTTATATGTTAGTTTACTGTGGCCTAGTAGGTTGTTCGTTATGAGTAAGCTTGAGTTAATCGCCAGTACGTGACCGCCTTTTTGTTTCGTATATTTCCATCCGACGTCACCACTGCCACCTACTTTGTTTGTGACTGTGATTGGTTTTGTGAAGATTTTTTCTTCTGTCAGCGTTTTTTGCATCGCCCGCGCTGTTAAGTCCCATCCGGCTCCTGGAACGTTTGGCGCAATGATTTCTACTTTGTCTATGTTCACTGTATTCGTATTGGATTTTTCCGAGGAACAACCAGCTATTACTCCTGTCATGATCCATATACATAGTAATAATCGTTTTTTCATAGTCCTCGTCCTATTCGGTACTTTCGTTCTGGTCGTCCAATAATGCCGTATGTGTACTCTACTGTGCATTCGCCGGTCGCTACTAAGTATTCTAAATATCTTCTTGCGGTTGTTCTGGAGGCACCCATTTGTTCTCCCATTTCTTCTATTGTAATGCCCTCGTCGAATCCTTTTATAATTCCTTTCACTTTTTGCAATGTTAACGGATCAACACCTGTCGGTAAGTTTTTTATGTCTTGTGTTTGCGAAGTCCCGAAGAAATTATCGATGAGTGCTTGATTTACTTCATTGTTACTATGTAATAGTTGCTTCTTTCTTTTATAGTCTTCAATTGTGCGAACAAATTTTTCTAACGTGACTGGTTTTATAAGGTAGTTGCTTACGCCGTTTCGAATTGCTTTTTCTAGCATATAGTTTTCATTCGCCGCCGTTACCATAATGACGTCAACACTTGGAAAGTCAGCATGGATTTTTGGTAATAAGTCGGTTCCGATCCCATCTGGTAAGTAATTATCTAATAGAAGCAAATCGATTTCTTCTCTTTGTAGTAATTCCATCGTTTCTTTCGCATTCAATGCTTTTCCAATCACTTTTACGTTCTTTATTTTCGATAAAAACTCTTCTTGAATTTGCGCGACGCGGAAATCATCTTCTGCAATTGCAACCTTCAACATATGTTCATCCCCCTGTTTGTTATGTACTTTCTCTCAATGTTTTCGGAAGGTAAATTGTAAAAATAGCTCCCCCGTTTTTCTCGTTTTGAATTTCAATTGTTCCCCCTAGTAGATCTACCATTTCTTTCACGTTTGCTAGTCCGTAACCACGATTATTTCCTTTCGTTGAAAATCCTTTTTGAAAAATGGACGTGATTTTTTGTGCCAGTATCCCTGCTCCACTATCTATCACTTCAAACACAATATCGTGTCCAATATCCGTAACGAAGAAGGAAACACTCTTTTCCTCTCGTTCACTCACCGCATCAAATGCATTGTCGATTATGTTTCCAAGAATCGTAATAAGGTGCGAAACTTTTATATGGTCTGGTAACGGATGCAGCGCACTATCTCCTTCAATATGAAAATCGATTTTCTTCTCAGATGCTGTTCCGATTTTTCCTAATAAAATTGCTTGTACTTTTGCATCATGAATTTGATGGAATAAAATATGGTTTTGGCTTTGATGAATGTTAGATTCTTGTTGGATAAATTCAATCGCTTCCTTGTAATGTCCTAACTGAAGTAATCCTGATAAGACGAAAAGTTTATTTGTAAATTCATGCGTTTGAGCACGTAAGTCCTCTGAATACTTTCTTACCTCAGATATCGTATTCACTAAGTTTTGCAGTTCTGTTTTATCTCTAAAACTACATACAACGCCTACCGTACTATTATTTTCGAGTATCGGTGTCATGTTTAAAATAAACACTTTATCTTGAAACGCGATTTCTTGATCGTTTTCTAGCACTCTTTCCATATTAAAATTCGGTAAAACTTTTGAAATGTGCTGCTGCATATAATCATCATTTACATGAAGCATTTCTTCTGCTGAGGTGTTCATCATCGTAATAAAACCATTTTGATCAATGGCGATAATCCCTTCTTTTATAGATAGTAGTATTGCGCTTCGTTCCCGGTATAACGCTGCGATTTCATTCGGCTCTAAACCGAGTGTATCTTTCCTGATGCTACGCGCTAAAAGAATGCCACCAACAATGCCGGCTAATAATACTGCTAATGAAAAGAGGATAATTTCTTTCGTTCTACTCAATATGTTAGATTCAATACCTTTTATTAAAAACTCTACTGTCACAACGCCTACTACTTGATCGTAATCTCCGTTATGAACAATAATAGGTGCCTTCGCCATTAAAGCCGGGCCACTTGAACCCTTCCCTTCGAGCGTATAGTATCCGCCAAAAGTGAGCGCTTCATAGTTATACGGGTTGTTACTCTTTGTGCCAATTAACTCCGAATTAGAATGGGAATACATAACCCCAAAGCGATCTTCTATAATGACATAATCTGCACCAGCTTGCTCACGAACTTGTTCCGCAATAGATTGAATCGTACTTTTATGCTCGTTATTTTGAAAAGCTTCTTTTATAGCAGGCATAAAAGAAAGCGACTTCGCTGTTTGCAGTGCTAGTTGCTCCACTTGGCGCTTCGTATCAACGGACTGAATGTACACAAATATTCCCGCTAATAGGAGAACGACAAATAAAATTAACGCGATAATTAAGCTTACTATTTTCGTTTGCAATGACACTTTGTGTGATTTCTTCATGCTTCATACCCTTTGATAAAATATTCTAAACTATCAATCTCCTTTTTCTATTATTATGACAAAACTAATAATGAAGCAACTATTAAAACTCTCCATGTACATAAAGTACAAAAAGAATAAAATTGTCATAATATTGAGATTCCATTCCGTAGACATTACAATTCAACTATAATGAACACGCTTTCATATATACCTTTTATTACTAAGCAAGAGGAGGAATTAGTATGGCTCAAGCAAAATCTAATCGAGTCGCCGGCAATATTTTCAAAGGTTCTGTCGGTAATTTAATTGAATGGTACGACTGGTACGTTTACTCTGCTTTCGCTGTTTATTTTTCAGCAGAGTTCTTTCCTAAAGGTGATCCAACGAGTCAGTTACTGAACACAGCAGCTATTTTCGCAGTTGGATTTTTAATGCGCCCTATCGGAAGTTTATTAATGGGACGCTATGCAGATCGGCACGGACGCCGGGCGGCATTAACCCTTTCCATTACGGTTATGGCCGGTGGTTCTTTAATTATCGCCTGTACACCGAGTTACGAAAGCATCGGTATTATGGCACCAATTATTTTAGTTCTTGCTCGTTTACTTCAAGGGTTGTCACTCGGCGGAGAGTACGGAACTTCCGCAACGTATTTATCTGAAATGGCTAGTAGTGGACGCCGTGGTTTTTATTCAAGTTTCCAATATGTAACGCTCGTTGCGGGACAGATGGTTGCGTTAGGCGTTCAAATTGTTCTTCAGCAATTACTAAGCGAACCAGATATGAAAGCTTGGGGATGGCGTATTCCGTTTATTATCGGAGCGATGGGCGCAGTAGCTGTATTATGGCTTCGCCGCACGATGGATGAATCGGAGCAATTTGCAAACATAAAATCACAAAAACGCGAAAGTGCAGGAACCGTTCGCGCTCTTATGAAACATCCGAAAGCTGTATTAACAGTAGTCGGCCTAACATTAGGAGGCACTGTTGCATTTTATACGTACACAACATATTTACAAAAGTTCATGGTAAACACAGTCGGCCTTCCGAAAGAAGTTGTAAGCTGGATTAACTTTGTCGCACTACTTATTTTCGTCGTACTTCAACCGATTGCAGGGCTACTATCCGATAAAATTGGACGCCGCCCACTATTAATGGCATTCGGTATTCTCGGAACGTTACTAACAGCACCGATCTTCTTCTTCATGGAAAAAACGACAGAACCAATCGTAGCATTTTTACTCATGATGGTCGGTCTCATTATCGTTACTGGTTACACATCAATTAACGCAATTGTAAAAGCAGAACTCTTCCCAACTGAAATTCGTGCACTCGGCGTAGGTTTACCATATGCTCTAACAGTTGCGATATTTGGCGGAACAGCCGAGTTCATCGCATTGTGGCTAAAAAGTATCGGAATGGAATCACTATTCTACTTCTACGTAGCTGGATGTATCGCGATCAGCTTTATTACGTATTGGCGTATGGATGAGTCATCGAAGACTTCGCAGATCGAGGCGGAGCTTGGTGGTGGGGATACATTAGTTAATAATAAGTCTAGTTAAAATTATGTATTCTATGTTTTTCGTTAATCTGAACTCGATGAATCTCTTTCTTGGCAGGATAAAGATGTTGTTGGTGCTTTAGAGGTGAAATTAGGATTTACCATTGATGTAAAGGTAACTGTGAATGGAGCACCACAATACAAAGTACATAACAGCAAGGATAAAAGATACTATGTATCAGCAATTGAAGCCTATTTATATGTAAAGTAAGAGGTACAAAAGGGCATCCACTTAAATGATACTTTTTAATTTAAATCAACAAAAGAGACCGCAAATGTTAGGTCTCTTTTGTTGATCATTCTCCATATGTAACTTTCTCTTCACTTACTCCAAGCTAGATAACATGGTTCATTGAAATATTCAACCTTAAAGAAGGCTTGTTCTTCAAAAAATTCATTTCTTGCCCTCAGAATCTAGCAAAGTAGCTATTCAATAAATTTTTTCTCTGAATCCAAAAATTTATAAAACCTATTTAACAAATCTTCCTTCGTAGTTGGGGTATCTTGGGGCATATAAGTAATAAAACTTGTCATATCTTCAGGATAATCATGTCTATCATAAAACTCTGCAATTCTATTTAATAGTTCATCCTCATCAGTAATCTTTTCTTTTAACTTAGATAAGTAAACGAATCTGAGTTTACTTATCTCATTCTGTAATTCTTCACTATTTTCTTCTAGATTAGGAAAGTGGAAATCTTTAATTTCAAACAAAATTTTATCTAAATCACTAGAATCTATTCCCCAAGCTAGTTCATTAACAAAAGCTTCATCATCACCGGCTTCCATTAGTTCCACCGCATAATCAGAAATGACATTCGGTTCGAAATATTTTTTATTTACACCGGCATAAATAGTTTTCCAATCATACTTAAGACCTTTGTTCTTAAAATCTATTAAATCCATATAATTCTCCTTTTACTTTTTTGGAACTTGATTTGGTTTCCCTGTAACAGTACCATTTTCAATAAATCTTCTATGACTTACATTTCCATTTGGTTCAACAATCCACTCAAAGACGCCTTTTTTACCACCATTGCTTCCTTCGATTTGGAAGAATATTCTACTAATGCGATCTCCTCCCACTTGAACCATCTTAATTTTATTGTGTTGTTATTATACAAGAAAAGAAGACATCGCTTAAGATGTCTTCTTTTACTTGTACACTTGGTGTTAAGAAGGTATTTATTGCTTAAAAACCATAAAAAAATATAACAATCATCGAGTAAACCTATTATAGCATCAATAAATAGAGTTTTTATATGCATTTTTACATATATATAGATTTATTTATGTTTTATCTATATAGTTAAATTGTCTGTTTCTTGTTTTAATTCGTTTGTTTATTTTGAGTGCTCCAGCAATGGAGCCTTTTTTTATGCAATAAAACATTTTCTTAGCATTACTTAGTTGATCTATATTAACTTTACCCTCTTAAATTATATCTATATTTTACCAAATAATTATATAGATAACCAGTTTTTTCTAATAATCTAGTGAATTGATAATTTTAATGTTAGTTGTTAATACCCATAGAAAAATTCATTATGCAATGAAAATTGAGAAATCAAGAATTATAAAAAACTTATAGTATCTTTTGTAAAAGTATATTTATAATTTGTATATTAATATGTTATAATTTAATTTCTAAAACTACCAAAAAAGGACTGCCAGTAATGGTGGTCTTTTTTAAACTGGTGAGATTGTACTAGGTTGAGCAAAAAAATGGAACCGAAAAAATTATTTCTAATGAAGATAGCCTTCTTATGATGAAGTTTCATTCAGTGGATCTGCAAGCAAACATAAAAGAAGGAAAAAATTACGATTTTACTTTACGTGGATATAGAGTACCTATACTTTCATGGTTTCCAAATTTAGATGGTGCCGAACCACAAAATTAGCACTATTCTTTAATAAAAAATCCTACTCATTTTTTAATGGATAGGATTTTTTATTAAAGAGCTATTTCGTATTAATTTATGCCATCATTTAATATGCTATTTTTAAATGTTTTCCAAATTTGATAACTTATTATCTAAATTTCTAAATTCTATACAGCACTATCAATTAAACAATTATTAAATATATCTTCTATCTAAAACATCGTATTATCATTAGCTGCTTCACTTGGAATCTCTTGAATTACATCCCAGTGTTCGACAATCTTTCCATCCTTGATACGAAATATATCCACTATAGCAACTCCCTTATCTTGAGAATTAGTACGAGAATGTACATGAAGAGCAACTGTATCCCCTTCAGCTACTACACGTTTAATCTCTGCAGAGGAATTAGGATTTTTAACAAAATCATCCTTAAAGAAATCCATGAAGGCTTTTCGTCCATCAGCAACAAAAGGATTATGTTGCTTATAATCTTCGCTAACATATTTAGGGATAATATCGATATTATGTTTGTTAAAAACTTCATTATAGAAATCAACTACCATCTTTTTATTCTTTTCATTTTCTTTCACTTCTTTTGATACAGAAGTGACATTTTCGCTCTTTATTGAGTTACCTTTGTTATTACCGGTGGAAGCTTGAAATATCAAAGTCGATACAATTCCTAAAATAAACACAGAAATAATTGTTATGATTAAACTTTTCTCTAATTTCATATATACCTACCTCTTCTACTTAAATAAGTTCTCTTCTATAAAAAGCTTGAAGAAGGAGAAACCTTCCCCAAAATGTAATGTCAGGGGTAATGTTAGGAATTTCATTTATCCTAACCTCCCCCTATACAAGGCATATTAAAAACGATTAATTCTAACTTAATACCTCATTAACAGTTGCACTGTCCACAATTTGAATAAACTTCTTAACCTTATCGTTCTCATCAAACTTATAAAGGTGACAAAAATCTGCTATGAACGATTTCCCTGTAGCTTTATATGTTCCACTATATTTTCCATACACGATAACAGTATTGTTATTAAAAGCGTAAATTTCATCTTTAGCGCTATAGTCATCCCATTCTGTGCCAAGACGTTCATGTACGTTTTTCACTACTTCATCTGGACCTATATAAGTACCTGCATATGGAAACCCAGCAGCTTCTGTCCAAGATACATTTTCACTTAAATACGTTTTGAACGCATCCAATTTCCCTTCGCCAGTTAACACATACGTTTCATGTAATAGTTTTTGATATTTATTCATATCATTAACCCCAAGGCATTTCTTTTGTTACAACTTTTGCGCTTAATTCTAATACACCTTTATTTGCATAGCCTGGATATGCTGCTTCAAGTTTTGCCACAAAATCTTTTGAAGTTCCACTTTCCTCAGAAGCTTGAACCGCATTTCTTAGATAATCCATTGTCGCAGTAAGTGCTTGATTATTTAGGGATTTTTCGATTGATCCATGGCTAGGTACAATTATGTCAGCATGTAATGCTTGTAATACTTTCAAGTTCTCAATCCACGCCTCCATAGCCGCTTTTGAGCTAGTATCCGCTAAGAATACATGTATTTCGTTAAAGACATCAATACCACCAATTAATACTTTTAGTTCTTTATTAAATAGGCTAGTTCTGTAATGATCTAAGCCTACTAGTTCAAATGTTAACCCCTGAAAATCAATCGCTTTTTCTTTAAACACTTGAGGTAATATCACGTTATTTGGTGCATTTTCTCCAAGGATGTCTTTCCAAACTTTTAATTTCCCTAAGACAGAATGAACGATATGTTCAACAGTAGACTCTGTTGCATACGCTATAGCTTCTGGGTAAACGGCTTTAATGCTCTCTAATCCAAAGTAGTAGTCTGGATCCCCATGAATAATAAAGATTTTATCTAAAGATAAGTCATTTTTTTTCAGATACTCAACAATTTCTTTCGAATCAGATTGAGTAAATTTTGAGTTTATTAAAAATGCATGTCCTGCTTTCTCAACTAATGTTGCTGTGACCATAAAGCTTTTTTCGTCCGAACTAAACACCGTTAATTTCACATCTTTTTGATTTGTATCGATTGTTTTAAACATAGTATGTTATTCTCCTTTTGTTAAAGTTATGAACTAATTATCATATTTTTATCTTGTTCCGATAAAGTGAAACTTTAATCAGTGGGGGTTTTGTTCATCCCCCACTGATTATTAGCCCACACCAATCGGACTTTTACGGACAGTTGATCCCCCACCTAACTTCTTTGCTTCCACTGAATTTTGAGGTGGGGGGCTTACTACCCGTTAAAGCGGGATAAAATCTCCCACTCCCATTTATCTGAAAGTGTAATAGTACTGGCGAATATTCCGGAGATAAATGTTAGGTGCCCTAAGATAACATGTTTGCTACTATATCCTAAATTTTCTTAATATAAATTTTTAAAACGTGCTTCAATTTTATCCGGCGTCATTACGCCACCACCAATAGGAATAATTTGATTATCCTTTTGTAAAAGTAAGGAAGGATAGCTATTAACACCAAGCTGTCGAACTTTATTGAAATCATTTTGGACATCTATTATTGTTTCTTGAGCGTTTAAACGTTCTAATACTTGTTCAGGGTCCAAACCATGCTCGATTGCAATTTTACGATATGTTTCAGGATCACTCAGACTTTGGCCCTCATAATAAAACGCTTTTTGCATAGCCGAAGTGAATTCTAATAAACGGTCTGGCGCTAATGAGCGTAAAGCTGAAAAACCAATTGCAGCATCTTTCGAATTCATTTTAAAAGTCCCTTCCTCCACCAATTTTTGATAGGAAGGACCAAATTCAGCACCTGTAAGTTGATTAATTCTTTTATTTCCTTCTTCTATATATGAAAAGTTTTTCATTGGTAAATTATCTAAAAATAACCCTCCACATAAAACCGTTAATGGCACTTCAGTGTGTTTTTTGTAAAATCCTTTAATACTTTCTGAAAAACCATAGCACCATCCACAATATGCATCCCATACGTAAATAAGATTATCTTGTTTCGTCTCCATTTAAATCTCCTACCTTTTTTTTATTATCCAGCTCAACTAAATTTTTGGTTTATATAGGTACATCTTTTTATACCTTATTCTTTTTTAGATACCTTACTATATTTCCCCAAAACTAATATTTCCAAAGAAAGATCCACCAAGGTTTTTAACAAAAGATAACGTTTCACCTTATTGCCCCGTAACAGAAAATACTAAAGCTTAGAATATGCATCGATTTGAATGTGTTAGTAACTTTCTACACCGGGTGGCAACGTATGGACCACCATCCTTAATTAAATATATAAATCATATTTTTAGCAGATATTAGTTGTAACTAAATTGATTACATCTTTATGTAACTATTTTAGTTACAACTAATATAGAAGTCAATTCTTTTTTTCGAAAACATTAAATTTCTACATTATAACGAAATTCTGTGTTAACTTGTAAAAAAAAAAGAGGAGCCATCTCCTCTTCATAAATAAACACTATTTAATTTGTTCCTTATACTCATGGTTAACAACTACATACCACTTTCCTGTATCAAATTTTTCTTTATTAATCACGTAAACTTTATTTTGTCTCTTTACCTCCCCTGGTTTTAATTCCTTAGTAATACTAGAGGTCTCACCTTTTTCAACCGCATAACTACTAGCTGCTAACACATCACTTTGATAAGCATTATCATTTTCATCCACTAAATCCACTGATGGTAAAACGGCTAATTTCATCGGTTCGTTTGTGATATTTTTCCCTTCTGCTTCTACAACAATAAAGACATGTCCATCTTCAGGTTTTTGGAATCCTATACTCTCTTTACCAACCTTATCTCTTTCTACAACTCTTTTTACAGTTACATCAAATTTAGGTGTATGAAAATCCTTGTTTACAGCATACTCTTTTTCTTTTATTTTTGATTTCTCTTTTGTTTGTTCTGTATTTTTCTGCTTTGTATTCTCTTTCGTTTTCGCCTCATCAGTTGTTTGCACTTTCTTTTCTTCTTGTTTAGAATTGGTTTCTTTAGATTCTGAAGAAGTTTTGTCGGATGTATTGCCGCAACCAGATAAATTGAATACTAAAGCGCCACCTAAAATACATGTAGTAAATTTTTTCAACATCTCTTTTTATCCCCCAATAACACGATATGTAAATTTCTTACTTATCATAGCAAAAAATATGATCTTAAATTGTTGTATCTTGTCGAATGATTAAGAATAATCAAGTTACTCCACGTCCTCTTTTATTATAAAGGTAAATATAACGTCTATAAAACCTGCTATAATAGGTTTTTACACCCTTAGCATACAATTTTTCACTTTCGGTAATGTGCCCCCTATTTGAAAGGTAATTGAAATATTAAGACCAACTGATAGAGGTGTTTATGTGGAATTATTTGAGTATTATAAAAAAAAGGGAAAGTTGAAGTGTTTAATTGGAACTGGGCTTTTTCTTTATGGATTAATTGGTATGTATAATACTTGGGGTAATATTAATTGGGGACCAGTAATCTTAATTATTATAGCTTCTCTTGTATTTTTTAGTATTGGATTTTGGCAATTAAGAAAAGGAAATTTACTAGAAAAAAATATAATTAAAAATGATTTAACATTTTGGGATATTGATACTTATGTTTTGTTAGAATTACCCGGCAATAATAAACATTTAGGTTTATATACTCCTGATGGAAGATATGTAGCAGGAACAAAGATGATTTCTTCAACATTACCTATTTTAAAAAATAAAGAAGTTTTTGGATTGGAAGCAAGTGATGGAGAAATCCTTGCATATTTTCAAAGTGAAGTTGAAAATTATGATTGGGCTATTTATGATTCGAATTATAATTGTGTAGGTATGTTTAAAGAAAATATGATACAAGGATTTGGAATGGTACGTGGTTCTTTGATGAATGAAAAAGAGATAAAAATTTCTGAGATAGAAGTGGAATTTGATTTTTTCGAAACGTCTTTTCGTACAATGGATGATCGTATATTAATAAACTGCAAGAGGGGATATATGCCTTTAGAATGGAGTGAAAGATTTGGCTTAAATGTACCGATTATTAGATTAGGTAATAATATTTCTAATGCTGAAAAAATATTTGGTTTAGGTATTCTTCTTTATATTTTAGAAACAATTAAAGTAAGAAAAAGTAGGATTTTTAATGATTAGAATTAAATATTTATATTATAAAATTTATTGAATCTTTTATTAGGGATTACATCGCTGAAAGTAAAATATTGTATACTTCGGAATTACTTTACGTTCACTTCTTGGAATTGATGAGCATTTGTTATGCTAGAACCAACTGGAAATGGAAACGGCAAGCGAGTATACTCCGCTTGCCGTTTTTTCATAGCTTCGTATGTATTTGAATTCCTTTCGCTTTCTCTTCTTCACCCTTCACACGTACAATTAAATCATATGATCCGGATTTTGGCGCTTCAAAAGAAAGCAAACCTTCTTTTTGAGAAGTGACTTCTTCTTCATAAATGACCTTATCATCTTTTGTGACTTGCAATAAAATCGTACCTTCTTCAACTGCTGCCTCATAAGGAATTTCCACATTTCCTTTTTCAGCTTTAAGCGTTTGTACATCGTAATACCCCTGCAAAGAACCAATTGTTAAAGTCGTTTCGCCATTTTTTTGAACCTTTGTGACTTTTGTTGCTGTATTACATGCGCTTAACAATACAACAAGAGTGAAAATGAGAAATGAACGAAGCAATTTCATAGAGAGTCCCCCTTCCATTAAATATATTAAGGATAAAATATACAATCTAACATATCATTACAATTATAGTTGAAAAATAAGGAAAATTATATAACAGGAAATGCAACTATAAACAATCACTGACCATTAGTCTACAACCAATCCCACACCCCAGCACAAAAGAAAAAAGCACCAGGTCCCCCCTAGTGCTCTCCCTCTAAAACAAATGACAAGCCACTTCATGCCCTTTCGCAATCTCAACCATCTTCGGTACTTCCTGTGCGCATTTTTCAGTGGCGAATTTGCAGCGCGTTCTAAATTTGCAGCCGGACGGTGAGTTGAGCGGGCTTGGAACTTCCCCCTCTAGGATGATCCGTTCTTTGCCTGTGTTTGTTGGATCTAGTTCTGGCATAGATGAGAGTAGTGCTTGTGTGTATGGATGTGCCGGTTTTGTGTATAAGTCTTCGCTGTCGGCAATTTCTACTATGTTTCCTAAGTACATGACTCCGATTCGATCTGATATGTGTCTTACCATCGATAGGTCATGTGCGATGAATAAATATGTGACGCCTGTTTCTTCTTGAATGTCTTGCAGCATGTTTACGACTTGCGCTTGGACTGAGACATCTAGTGCTGAGATTGGTTCGTCACATAGGATAAAGTCTGGTTTTACAGATAGTGCGCGCGCGATGCTAATGCGCTGGCGCTGGCCCCCGCTAAATTCGTGCGGGTAGCGATATAAATGTTCTTCTTTTAGGCCTACCTTTTTAAGCAGGTCTAATATGATTTCTTTTTGTTCTTCTTTTTCATAAGATCCATGAATGTTCATTGGCTCACTAATAATTTGGAATACGTTCATTGCCGGGTTTAATGATGCGTATGGATCTTGGAAAATGATTTGCATTCTTTTTCGATATTCTTTTAGTTCACTTTCCTTTAAACTTGCGATATCTTTTCCGTCGAATAAAACGTTACCTGAAGTGACGTCGTGTAAACGAATGATGCTTCTTCCTGTCGTTGATTTTCCGCAGCCAGATTCTCCTACTAACCCGAATGTTTCACCTTTTTTAATTGTAAAGCTTAAGTCATCGACTGCTTTTAATTGCTCTGTTTTTCTACCGAATAGTCCTTTTTTAATAGGAAAATACTTTTTTAAGTTCCGAACTTCAATTAAGTTTTCTTCATGCATGGGAATCACCTACCGCCCTATCATTTAACCAGCACATGGAACGCCTTCCGTCTCCGATTTCAAAATATGGCGGACGTTCTTTTTCACAAATGTCCATCGCATGCGGGCAACGCTCTGCGAATGGGCAACCTTGTGGTGGATTTAATAAGTTTGGCGTTACACCTTGAATAGGAGCGAGTCTTTCTTTTACGCCGTTCGATATTTTTGGCAGAGAGTTTAATAGCCCTTTCGTATATGGATGATTCGGCGATTGGAAAATATCAAGTACAGGTCCTTCTTCCATAATAAGCCCGCCGTACATAACGATGACGCGCGTACAGTTTTGCGCGACAATTCCTAAGTCATGCGTAATAAGAAGTAACGCCATATTCGTTTCGTTCTTTAAGTTTTTCATTAAATCTAGTATTTGCGCCTGTATCGTTACATCAAGTGCAGTCGTCGGTTCGTCAGCAATAAGAAGGTCTGGGTTACAAGACATCGCCATTGCGATCATAACCCGCTGCTTCATACCACCGCTTAGTTCATGCGGATATTGTTTTACCCTTTCTTCTGGTGACGAAAGACCGACTTGTTTTAACAAGTTAATCGCGATCTGCTCTGCTTCTTTCTTTTTCACTTTTTGATGACGTATAATTATTTCCATCATTTGTTTCCCAATTTTCACGACCGGATTTAGCGCTGACATTGGGTCTTGAGAGATAAGTGAAATTTGATTTCCTCTAATAGAACGTAATTCTTTTTCAGATTTAGAAAGTATGTTTTCATTATGAAAAAAGATTTCCCCTTCTTTCACTTTTCCTGGTGACGTAACGAGAGACATAACAGACTTCGCCATTACACTCTTCCCGCTTCCAGATTCCCCAACGATACCGACTACTTCTCCTTTATTTAAGCGAAATGTAACGCCGCGAACTGCTTCAACTTCGCCACTTTCTATGAAAAAAGAAGTCTTTAAATTTTTCACTTCTAGTAGTTTTTCAGACACGCTTCTCACTCCTTTCACTTAATACTTTAGTTTTCATGTCCAGCTCCTTTTGGTGCGAAAGCTTTCTTCAATGCTTCACCAATTACGTTAAAACTAAGTACCGTTAAAAGGATAAGGAATCCTGGGAAGAGCGTTAAATACCAAGCTTCACCAATATATCCTTGCGCATTGTTTAGCATGCTGCCCCAAGAAGAATCTGGTTCTCTAATACCTAAACCTAGGAAACTAAGTGATGATTCCATTAAAATCGATGTCGCAATTGTTAATGTCGCGGCGATAATAATGGTTGATACAATGTTAGGAATGATATGTCTTACAATAATCATAAGTGATTTTTGTCCTGATACTTTTGCGTATAAAACGTACTCACGCTCTTTTACAGATAACGTTTCTGCCCTTACGATACGGGCGGTGTCCATCCATGTTAGTAATCCGATAATAAGAACTAACGTCGTAATTCCTGGTTTTAAATACGCATTTAATAGTAGCATTAAAAAGAATGATGGAATTGACATAAGCACTTCAACAACTCGCATTAAAAAGTTGTCTAACTTTCCGCCAAAATACCCGCTAATTGTTCCAACTGCAGTACCGATTGTAATAGAAACAACCATCGCAAGGAAACCGACCGCAAGTGAAACTCGTCCGCCATATAACGCTCTCGTTAAGTAATCCCTTCCGTAATCATCCGTTCCGAAAGGATGACTCATACTCGGTTCTTGTAAGCGATCTGGAATCGACATTTTGCTAGGATCGTACGGCGACACGAATGCGAAAATTGATGCGACCGTTAAAATCGCAAGTATAATAACTCCCATTGCAACAAACTTATTTTTCGTAAAGCTATGTTTTATCGTTTGAAATCTCCTATTATTCATTCCAAATCACCCCCTCATTCGAATGCGCGGATCTACTACGCCATATAAAATATCAGCAATTAAGTTACCGAGAATTAACATGAATGATGATAGTAATGTAATTGCCATGATAATCGGATAATCAAATCTAAAAATAGCATTTACCCCAAGTGAACCAAGACCCGGCCATGAAAATACTGTTTCCGTAATAAACGCTCCGCCTACTAAACTTGGAATCGATAATCCGAAAATTGTAATGATCGGTATTAATACATTTCGAAGTACGTGATTAAATAACACTGTTTTCTTTGAAGCGCCGTACGCATATTGAATTTGTACATATTCTTCTTCTAATTGCTGAATCGTACTTGAACGAATATATCTCATATAAACAGATACGTTTTGGAACGCTAACACCATGCAAGGTAAAATGCCGTGTTGCACAATATCCCAGACAGAGTCTTTACCTACTGTGCGCATACCCATACTCGGAAGTAGGTTCAATTTTAAAGAGAATAAGTAGACTAATAGTAGTGCAAACCAGAAAACCGGCATAGAAATACCAACGTATGAAATAAAGTTTACAATGCGGTCAAAGAATGAATTCTTTTTCACACCTGTAAATAGTCCAAGCGGTATTGCGATTACGAATGAGACGAGTAAAGATGATCCCATTAATCCAATTGTTGCAGGTAATCTTTCTGTGATAAGTTCCAAAACAGGACGATGATTTTGAAGTGAGTAACCAAAGTTTCCTGTTAAAATGTTTTTTAACCATAAAAAATACTGCACGTAAATTGGTTGATCTAGTCCTAAACTTTTGCGAATACGCTCCACATCAATTGGATTCATGTTTGGCGTTACAAAGTTTCGAACCGGATCCCCCGGTGCTAGTTTTATTAATAGAAAAGAAATAATAGAAATAACAAATAAAAGCGGAATTGCATTTAAAAGCCTCTTCGCAATTACTTTATACACAAACTTCCCCCCTCAAGCTAAAGAAGCTGATTTCCACCAGCTTCTTTATTGTTTCTTATTTCACTTCATAAATCTTAGATAGATCTTCAAACATTGTGACAGGAATTGCTTTCGCTTCTTTTAATCCATCAAACTTTTTATCTACTGCAATAACTGCTTTCGGATACGCGATTGGTAGATAAGGTACGTCTTCTCTCGCTGTCTCTTGAATTTTATGGTATAGCTCTGCACGTTTTGTTTTATCTGTTTCAACTGCAGCTTCTTCCCATAACTTATCGAAATCAGCGTTTTTATATCGTGCATAATTGTATTCAGCATTACTTAGGAATAAGCTCTTATATGAATCTGGCTCAGGTCCCATTATGTAACCACCAAATGTAATGTCATATTCTTTATTCTCTTTATCTAAGCCTTTTTCACTTGCTGCACTAGCATCTAATGCATTTAGTTCAACTTCTAAGCCAACTTCTTTTAATTTTTGTTGTGTATAAAGCGCTAAGCTTTCCATGATTTTGTTATTCGTTACATACATCACACGTACTTTTTCTTTATCTTTCACGCCAGCTTTTGCTAATAAATCTTTCGCTTCTTTTTTATCATACTTATAGTCTTTAATATCTTTCGCATAATACATAGCGTCTGGCGTTAAGATTGAATTTGCTGGTTCTGCAAATTCACCCGAAACGAATGCTGAGTTAATCATTTCTTTTTTATCTAACGCATGCGCAATTGCTTGGCGCACTTCTTTTTTCTTCATCAAATCTGTATTCATGTTATAAGATAAGTAGAATAATCTACCTTCAGGGAATGTCACCATTGAGAAGTTCCCAGTGCTATCCAATTTCTTAAAGTCTTGCGGCTCAATCATCTTCATGTTGATTTGACCATTTTGCAGTGAAACATTTGCTGTATTACGGTCTTTTACAACTCGGTATACGATAGAGTCTAATTTAGCTTTCCCACCTACATAATCATCGAATCGATCTAATGCAACGTACTCATCTGATTTATATTCTTTAAACTTAAACGGACCTGACCCTACAGGCTGTAAGTTTTTCTTACTCTTCGCTAAATCTGCTTCCCCTTCAAATACATGTTTCGGAATTGGGAAGAAATCATTCATCACACCTTCAAAAGATGCACTTACTTGTGGTAAAACGAATTGAGTTGTTAACTCATCTACCTTTTTCACCTCAAGCGGCTTTCCTTTAAAAATAAAGTTTTCACGACTTGAGCTATTTTGCTTCTCATCTAAAATAGATTGGAATGTAAATGCTATATCGTCTGATGTAATTTTCTTACCATCATGCCATTTCAAATTATCTTTTAATTTCAATGTCCACGTTAATTGATCTTCTGAAGGCGTAAAGCTCTCAGCAAGAACAAACTTTTTCTTACCATCTTCCATATGATATAGCGGCGCATATAAAGCTTGCTGCACAGTTAATGACACACGATCATTCGCATAAAGCGGATTCATCGTATCTGGATTATCGCTAACACCAATCGTTAACGTTCCTCCATCTTTCGGAGTCCCTGATTTACTAGTGCCCGCTTGCTTTGAAGAATCTTTTTCCCCAGAACAAGCCGCTAATGCAATAAGTAGTATTAGAACAAATGGTAATGCAAATAACTTCTGTTTCATCTTTCGGCCCCCTCAAACTAGTTATACCCATAAGAAAACTCGGAATTAATCCCGAGTTTTCTTATAAGTTTTAAATTACCACTACCTGTATGTAAAGTCAAACTTTTTTGTAAATGTGGAAAGTTTGAAATCTACTAATACATTCTTGCCATAAAATATATTTATAAGGAGGATTAAAAAAGAAAACCACGAATAGGTTACCTCGTAAAATGAGTTAAAAAACTAGTAGCTTACAAAAAAACTCTAAAATGATTGTTATATATGACCGAAAATGTAGAATGAAATTAAAGACAAAAAACACATTTAGGAGGTTATCATGACATTTGATGAATTGAAAAAAAGACCACCAAAAGGCAGTCTCAAAACTCAATCTTATTCCCTACTCCTTGCTCCAACGCTTTCTCATACAAATACTTCGCAACGATAATATCTACTACCGCCAAACCAACTGATTTGAAAATAGTAATCTCTTCATCATTTTCGCGCCCAGCTTTTTCTCCGCTTATAATTTGACCAAGTTCAGCGTGAATGGCGTTTGCTTTGAATAGACCTTCTTTTATCGGAACTTGAAGGTCTCCTGTTTCGTCTAGTGCTGCTTCTTTTGATTCGACTACTACTTTGTTTGCTTTCGCTATGGCATGTGAGGGTAGTTCTTGCATGCTTGGTCTGAATGAGCCGACGGCGTTTACGTGGACGCCTTTTTGTAGTGTTTCTGAGAAGACTGGTGTGGTTGCGTTCGTAGTTGTGACGATGATGTCTGCTTCACGTATTGCTTCATTTGAATCTCTGTAGACGTAAGCTGGTTTGCCTAATTTCTCTTGTATATATTGCGCAAATGCATATGCTTTTTCTTCTGTGCGATTGTATAAAATGAATTTTTCGATATCTCTAACCGCAAATATTGCTTCGGCCATTCCCTTCGCTTGTTCACCCGTTCCGATAATGCATAAAGTTTTTGCGTTATGACGAGCTAAATATTTTGTCGCTACTCCTGATAAGGCGCCTGTTCGGATCATCGTTAAGTACGATCCTTCTAAAAGTGCGAGCGGTTCTCCCGTTTGAAAGTCTAATAGCATCACAATCCCGTTGATCGTTTTCTTTCCTATCTGTTTATTTTGCGGGACTACCGTTACTATTTTTACTCCAAGTGCCTCAAGTCCTTCCGCTACTGAAGGCATAATTAATGCCGTATTTTGCTCGTTCGCAAATGGTAATGAGCCTCTTATTGGTGTAATCGTTCTTTCTGCGGAAAATTCTTTTAAAGCAAGCGCCGCGTATTCAATAACTTCATTCATATTTACTAAGTTTCTTTGTTCGTTCGCGCTTATAACTAGCATATCTTTCCACCTCCTCCTTCTATCCCGTATTAACGGGCAGTAAGACTCCCATCTAAAAATTCGGTTGGACAAAGAAGTTACACGGGAGATCAACTGCCCGTAAAAACCCGATTGGTTCAACTAATAATCAGTGGGGAACCCCTCCACTGATTAAAGTTTCACTTTATCCTAACAAAAATCCCCGTTTCAAATCATCTCTCGGATCTACAACGAACTGATGAAACCCTGTAATAAATGCATGCCCCGTTACTTTCGGAACGACAGCTTCATATGTACCTACCGCTGTTACGGATAATACTTCTCCCTGGAATTTCCCGTCAGTGATGCATTCATGAATGAATGTTTCTCCTTTTTGCAAGGCAGCTTTTTCAAAAAGAGTTGCGATTCTCGCAGAAGTTCCTGTACCGCAAGGAGAACGGTCTACTTGCCCATCAGCAAAAATCGTTACATTTCGTAGCGTAGCACCTTTGTCTTTCGGTTCATCTGAAAAAATAACGCCGTATATTCCTTTTAAACCTTCTTCAAGTGGATGCTTCACTTCCATTTTGCTCTCTATATAATGTTTAATTTTACCTCCCCACGTTTGAATAGCAGGCAAGTCTTTAAAATCAACTTTCAGACCAAATTCTTTACAGTCTACTACAGAGTAAAATGCTCCTCCAAACGCGATATCTACTTGAAATTCATAGTTATCTATTCTAATAGGAACGTCTTTTTTGTATACAAAGGAAGGAACATTTTCAAATGATACAGATTCTACTTCACTCCCGTTATATGTTGCATACGCAATAACTTCTCCGGCTGGGCTATCAATAATGAACTTTTGTTTTTCACCCTTTACTTCAAACATGCCTGTTTCAATTCCGACTGTAATAACGGCGATAATGCCGTGACCACACATCGTACTCCAGCCTTCATTGTGCATAAACAATACGCCAAAATCAGCGTGAGCACTTGCAGGCGGGGTAATAATACAACCATACATCCCGTGATGCCCCCTCGGTTCATACATCAGAACTTCACGAAGGTAATCCAAATGTTCCATGCAGTAGGCGCGTCTTTCCAGCTGCGTTTCTCCTTTTATTTCTGGCACACCACCCGTAATAATTCGAAGCGGCTCCCCAGCTACGTGTGCATCAATCGTTGTATATATTTTACTAACCTTCATTTCAATCTCTCCCCTATACGTTGATACTATTTCCAACGCAAGTATCATGCCAAAGCGTATAGCATTACTTTTTTCAAATCCCCTCAGCAATGTGTATTCTTTTTTCAACAAATTCATATACAACTGTCTACTTTTTTATACACGGCTTGGACGTTACGTTATAAAACACCTCGATAACTTTGCAATTTCACTGGTACACACATGCAAAATTCCTTTTACCATTATTATTTTCAATGTAAAGTTACTTCGTCCCCCAACATATACTGTTCAAAAGCAAAAAGGAAGTGATCCCATGTATTACGGAACAAAGGGCTGGTACGTAGCTGAACTAAAAAAATTAGGCGTACGCTATCATGAAGGACGAAAATTAGAAAGTTACCGCGGACACGTATTACGCAATTTATTAATCGCACAACAAGAAAAATTAAAAGAACAGTAATAGATTCTCCTATCACAATATCAACTTATCGCCGCCTACAAACTGCCAATCAATCACACATCAAACTACACTAAAAAGGTCACCCAAACGGGTGACCTTCCTTTCTTATTCACAAACAAGAATTTGTCTAGTAAATGACCCTTTTCTGGTAATACAGCGATCTGTAATTTCAAATCCTGCTTCATGGATCATGTCGTCCATTGTCTCCATCGTTACAACGACTACCTTTTTAGCGATGCGGCGCGCACTTGAAAGAATGGAGAGCTGGTCTTCTGGTGTGGCATGCGTAAATAAGTCGTACGGCATATCGATAATGGCAACGTCATAGTTCTCAGTAATTTCCTCGATCGGACCTTTTGTTACTGTTCCTTCAAATCCGAAATGTGCGATATTTTTTCTCGTTCCAAGAACTACAAGTGGATTTATATCTCTACCAACGATGTTAATCCCCATAGAAAGTGCTTCTACTACTACTGTTCCAATACCGCAGCACGGGTCAATTGCTCGTACTCCCTCTGGATTTGGTACAGCGATATTTGCAACTGATCTCGCAACACGTGTGCTAAGAGATGTCGAATAACTATGCGGTTTTTTTATGTGATGATACCAAACTGGTTCGCTTTCTACATAGTGCCCGAAGTACCAGCGTCCTCCAAGAGGAACAATCCCGAATACACGCTCTGGATTACGAACATCCGCTTCTCCTTCAATATGCATGCCGAGGTCTCGTTCAATAAGACGTCTTTCTCCATATTCAATTTTATTCTCTCCAACAAGGTCATTAATTTTAACGAAGATGACTTTGAACGTCGCTCCTGCCAAGTCAATTTGTTCCACTTGTTTTAAGATACTTTCTAAGTCGTCTCCTTCATACATAACTTCAATTCGCTCTTTCATAAACGCACTTCTACTCGGGTCAATTTTGACATCACTTTTTAAAATATTAACGTGGGACTCCATTCCAAAGAACGAGCGCATTTCCAAGTAACATAAAGCACGCTCCTCCTCACGAAATGCATACGTATATATACAGGCAGGTGTTTTTCTATAATTATTCAATCTATTATCATCCTCTATCGTTTAAAATTGTTATGATTACAATTACTCAAATACTTTTCTTTTGTATATAAAATTAAATGATATCATATGCCGGAAATAAAGAGAAACGTTAATAAATAAAAGAGACTGCCAATGGCAATCTCTTATTATTTATTAACGGAAAGAAGACACGTTGTTACCCATTTCTTCATAGTAATCTAAAATACCTTGATAAATAGCTTCCGCTGCACTTTGTCTCTGCGCTGGTGTAGCTATTTTATCTGCATCACTTTTATTATCTACAAATGCTAATTCTGCTAATACAGCTGGCATTGTATTTTCTCTAATTACGTATAAATCGCCTTTTTTCACACCACGATCTTTTGTCCCCAGTGCATCTACAAGACGCTCTTGAATTTTTTCTGCTAATAAACGACTTTCTGATACGTTAGGATTTGTTCCTCTTGCTGTCGCTGATTCATAGTAGAATGTTTCTGTACCTTGTCCATTTTTCTTTTCCGTACCATTACCATGAATACTTACAAAAATATCCCCATTATTTTTTTGAGCAAATTCTACACGTTTCTTTAAAGAATCCGGACCACTTGTTCCTGGACGTGTATCATCTGTACGAGTGAATAACACAGTAAATGGTGTCTTTTTCTCAAATATTTTCTGTAATCGCAATGATACATCTAATACAGTTTCACTTTCTTTCTCATAATAACCTGGATTACCTGAATCAACTCCACCATGACCTGGATCAATGATAATCGCTTTTCCTTCTAAGAAGTTACCTTGCTTCACTGGATTTAATTGATTTTTATTAACCCATTGGAAACCAGCGCCCATGCGGATACGAATCCAACTGCCGCTCTCTTCAATAACAGTTACTTGCTGTGCGTTATGTGTTCCCATTACTTTTGACGAAGAAGAAGCTTCTGCATAAGTAGTGAATCCTTCATTAATAACTTCTGTTTTCTCTACTAAAGGTGTCCATTTATCACCGTTACTTGTTGCAATTTTGATCCATCCATCTCGTTCTTCTTTAATTTCTACCGTTTGTGGATTATGCTGATTCGCACTAATCCCAGAACTTAATGATGGTGCGTGATATGTAATGAATTTTCTATCTATGTACATTTTCTTAGTTTTTACTGGACGATCACTATTCTTGCTAAATTTATCTGTTTGCGCAGTAAGCTGAGCTGCTTGTTCACGCGTAATAGAATCATTCGGTTTCCAGCCATTCTCTGTACCTAAAGAAAGTTTTAATTCTACTAAAATATTAACTTCTTCTTTACCCCAATGATTCTCTAAATCAGCGAATTTTGTAGGAACTGGTCCTGTTACTTTGCTTTTCAGATTATATGCTCTTACAAGCATAGCTGCCATTTCAGCACGAGTTACTTTTCCTTCAGGATCAAATACTCCTGGTTCTCGCCCTTTAATAATATTCTCTTTTTCCATGGCTGCAATAAATGAAGCTGCCCAATTATTTTTTGCATCATTATAAGACGGCTTTGCATTCGGATCTACTTTAGCACCAATTGCTGTTGCGATAATCTTTGCTGCCTGGGCACGTGTTAAATTTCCGTATGGCATAAAGTTACCATCTGGCATACCGTTAATTACATTTCTCTCTACTAAATAATAAATTGCGTCTTTCGACCACGCACTATCTGAAACATCAGGAAATTTCTTCGTTTCTGCTAAACTACTAATTGGATGTGCTAGTAAATTTGCTGCTAATAAACCTGCGGCTATTGCTTTGTACTTCATGAAAAATAAATCTCCTCTCAAAACTTCATATTCATACATTTTTTTAATCAAGCTAACTAAAAAATATTAACTATTAATTAATTCCTTTCATAGTGTATAACATTATATATCTATAGTAAATACGTTTCCGGCCTTATAACAAAAATCGCATATATATAACTTATAATGAATGTATATAAAATAAAACTTTAATCAGCCCACAAATAGCGGGATAAAAAAACGATTAGGACATGTCTCCTAATCGCTTCGCCAAATAAAAAGCTGATTAAAAATAATATTTTTAATCAGCTCTCTATTATCTATGAAATTATTCTTCAATTAAATTAGACATTACATATGCATACACTAATGCTTCTGTATGTGCAATAGAACTTTCATGTGTACGTTCAAATGCGTGAGAAGAATCAATACCTGCTCCAATTAAAGCGTGTTTCACATCAAATCCCGCGCGAATCGCAGCTGATGCATCAGATCCGTAGTATGGATAAATATCTACTTTATATTCAATATGATTCGTTTTCGCAAGCTCTACTAAATGTTTACGCAGTGCGTAATGATACGGGCCGCTAGAGTCTTTTGCACAAATAGATACTGTATATTCATCAGATGTTTGTCCATCACCTAACGCTCCCATATCAACTGCTAAGTATTCAACAGTTTCTTCTGGAATGTTAGAGTTACCACCGTATCCAATCTCTTCATTATTAGAAATTAAGAAATGCGTCGTATATGGTAATGTTACGTTTTCATCTTGTAATCTTTTAATTAATTTTAATAAAATCGCAACACTTACTTTGTCATCTAAATGACGTGATTTTATGTATCCACTCTCTGTAATTTGAACGCGCGGATCAAATGAAACGAAGTCTCCTACTTCAATTCCTAATTCGCGTACTTCATCAGCTGAAAATACGCGCTCATCAATACGAACTTCAATATTTTTCTCATCGCGTTTTGCTTCACCTGCATCTTTATATACATGTACAGATGTTTGATGCATTAAAATCGTTCCTGTATATGTCTTGCCACTTGCTGTTTCAATTTCGCAATATTCCCCTTCTACAGAGTTCCAGCGAAATCCACCAATCATAGAAAGACTCAGGCGACCATCAGGCTTAATTTCTTTCACCATCGCACCTAACGTATCAACGTGTGCCGTTAATAAACGGTGCTGCGCATCATTCTTCCCTTTTACCGTTAAAATAAGAGCTCCCTTATTATTACGTTTCGTTTCTACGTTCCACTCACTGACATAGTTTTCAATGAAATTAATAATTTTTGCTGTATTTCCAGATGGACTCGGAATAGAGACAAGCTCCTTAATCAGTTCCATCGTTTCTTTCGTATGATGTGCCATTGTCGTTTCCTCCTCATTTTCTCTACTATTCAGTATACAAAATTCGCCAGAAAACCTCTACTTATATAGCTTAATTTTCTAAATTGTAGTAAAATTCTTTTTAGTATACAAAAGGAGTCCTGAAATATGAATATATCAAAAAAACATATACACATTGCACTCATTTGGTTTTTAGCATCATTATTTTGTTTACAAATCTCTTATGCCATTCATACTACTACTTCTATTACAATCGGCTGGATATTAACAGCTATCTTCTTCATTATTAGCTTCATTGCAACAAGAAAGCATAGCGTTACTCAGTAACGCTATGCTTTTCCTATAAAACTATTCTTCTGAAACATCTAATAAATAAATCCCTCTTTCAAATCCACCGCGTTCTATCTCTTTTTGCTTACGAAGGCGTTCCACATCTTCAATCGATGCACCTTCTGCACGTGCTAATGAAATGATAACCTCTAGCGCATCTGCAAGAGAATCTAGTGCATGTTCGCGTTCTTTCATAGAAGCAAATTCACGAATTTCTTCCGTTCCAATTTTCGCTAAAGCTTGTATGTATGCTTGACCTGTTAATTTTTGTGCTGTATACGTTTTTCCAGACATTAAAATCTTCTCTGGAACACGATCTCTTACTAACTTGTTATATGCTGACATCATTCATCCTCCTATATTTAATAACATCCGAGCTCTGCTTTATAGAAAAACCATTTTTTCTTCACGCATGCACTTAACATATCAATTCCTGATCCATGTGCTCTTACATGTGGAAAGAAATAGTGCTCTAAGTCTTCGTCCTTACCATATAGAGTTTGATACTCATCTGGAATCGCTTCTTTTTTCACATCTTTTTCTTTCGTCACCCCGTCAGAAAATGCAACACTTGGATGTCCCTCAAAAAATAACGCAGTCCGAACTGCCAAAGATGGTGTACTATGCAAAGCAGAATATGTAAGCAAAATAATAGTGATAACACCGATCATTTTCTTCATGTATTACTCCTAAAAAAAAGTGCTAACACAATTATACTAAAATGTGTTAGCACTTTCTCCCCTTTATCCCGAATTAACGAGCTAATAATCAGTGAGGAATGGACAAACTTTATTCCCCTTTAAATGCTGGTAAACGTTTCTCTAAAAACGCAGCAATACCTTCTTTATGATCCGCTGTTTGTCTCATTGCATATTGACCACGCTTTTCTAATTGCAATGTTTGCTCTAAATTAGAGCGATTTACTTCACACAAAATTTGCTTCGTTTGAATCATTGCTTTAATCGGTTTTTGTGACCATTCATTAATCTTCTGCTTCACAGCCGTTTGGAAATCTTCGCCGATTACTTCATCAATTAAGCCGATATCCAGCGCTTCTGTCGCTGATAATTTCTTACCTTCCCAAATAATTTGCTTCGTCATATTTTCACCGACACGCTTTTGAAGGAAGAAATGACCGCCTCCATCTGGAATTAAAGCGATTCCAATAAAGTTCATTGCAATAACAGATGATATATCCGCCATTACATAATCAGCTGTTAACGCAATACTTAATCCAAGACCTGCAGTTGGTCCATGAATTGCACTAATAACAAGCTTTGGCATCGTATATAATGTCACGACAACTTCAGAAATGGTATTCATAATACCATCAAACTTACTTTCATCATTACTTGAAAGCATCGATTTAATATCCCCACCCGCAGAAAAACCACGGCCGTTCCCGCATAACACAACGATATGCGCAGAACTTTCCGCTACTTCTTTCAACTTTTGTAATAACTCTTTTAAGGTTGGCTCATCTAACGCATTTAACACCTCTGGGCGGTTGACCATAACCGTTGCAACGTGGCCTTCATATTTCACAACGACAGATTCTGTTTTACTTGTTATTTCCATTATATATACCCCTCTTTTCTCCATAAAGATTATACTTATATAATTATAGAAAACCACTGAAAAATCCTTCTTTTTTCTCAATTTTCTGTCTAATAATCTCGCAATTTGTACATATACCGTATAAAACATACAATTCCGTTGAAAAATATAGAAATTAAAGTCGGTTTATCCATGCTTTTCATCTATTTACCATTACAATGAAATGGTGTATTCTTAAGTTTGATAAAGTGAGACTTTAATCAGTGGGGGGTGTTCATCCCCCACTGATTATTAGTCCTCACCAATCGGGCTTTTACGGGCAGTTCATCCCCACCTAACTTCTTTGCTTCCGCTGTATTGTATTTTGAGGCGGGATCTTACTGCCCGTTAATGCGGGATAAAAAAACAAATATTGAAATTCATTCGCCTTACTATGTAAAAAAGGCTTTATACCCATCTTTTGGGTGTTGTAATAAAGGAATGAAGAACTGGAGGAACATATGGTTAATAAGTTGAAACAAACGGATAACTACTTCCCACATTTCCTATTGCTATTCATTGTGTTTCAACCAATTTTAGATTTATTAACATCTTTTTCAATCTATATACTACACATGAGCGCAACAGTTGGAGTTGTAGTCCGTTTCGCCTTTATGCTTCTTGCATTAGGATACCTACTTCTTCATCACAAACAACAAGATGCGAAAAAGTACATCCTCTATTTATGTTTACTCGGAATCGCACTCGCAATCGGTCTTGTAAATAATATGATGGTTAAATCTCCAGTTTCATTTGGAGAAGAAGTTAAATTCATTTTAAAGAGCATATATCCAATTGTGCTACTGTTTGGATATATTATCGCCTTTAAAGAGCTAAAAAATAAAGAGTATGTATTTCATAAAATCATTACATATTTCTTATATGCAACTTTAATTTTAAGCATCACAATGATTGTCGCAATGCAAACTGGAACGGATTTCCCAAGCTATCCTCATTCAAAAATCGGTTCAAGAGGTTGGTTCTTCGCTGGAAATGATTTAAGTTCTCTTTTCGCCATTATGTTCCCAATCATTGTCTTATATTCGATTCATAAAACAACTTCTTTCTCGAAAATATATTACTGGATTCCAACAATACTTGCGATGTATGCAAGTATTATGGTCGGAACGAAAGTCGGATATGGCGCAATTGTTATTACATTAGGCGTAGCACTTTTCTTCTCATTCATTGAGTACATGATAAATCGTAAAAAAGAAGGAAAAGGATTCACACATATTGTAAATACCGTTGTTGCCGCTGTTATACTAGGAGGTTTAATTGTTCTTACACCGCATACTCCTATCGCAAAAAATATGGGCATTCACATGCAAATATACGAATACAAAAAATCAGTACAAGAAGAAAAAGATCGAAAAGAAGGAAAAGTAATTAAAGAAGATCCAGAAGATGCAAAAAAACATGCAAAAGGTGAACTTACAGATTCTGAAGTAAAAAGTTTAATTTACAGCGATCGCGACAAATTCTTAAAAACATACAAACAGTACTATAAAGACGCACCGCTTTCACAAAAACTATTCGGAATGGGTTACGCTGGTAACTACACAGATAAAATTAAATTAATTGAAATGGACTTCCATGACCTATTTTTCGCATTTGGCATTGTCGGTTTCCTTATTTACTTAATACCACTTCTATACTTTGGTATTAAATTATTCATCCGCATGATCACAAACTTTAAGAAAATCATGACCGTAAAGTATATGCTATTAGCGAGCACACTCATTCTATCACTTGGCATTGGCTTTATGTCTGGCCACGTATTAACAGCGCCAGCCGTTAGCATTTTCTTCGTTGTTATACTCGCCTATATCATTGTTGATTTTGAAATTGAATAAAGTGAAACTTTAATCAGTGGGGATTTTGTTCATCCCCCACTGATTATTAGTTGAACCAATCGGGCTTTTACGGGCAGTTCATCCCCCACCTAACTTCCTTGCTTCCACTGAATTTTGAGGTGGGGGATTACTGCCCGGCAAATAGAGGGATAAAAAGAAGGTGCTACGAAATATTAGTAGCACCTTCTTTTTTATTTAATTAATGTTTTACGTACTCTAAGCTTTCTTTTGCAATATACGCTTCTGTTACAGTAGGATTATCTGAAATAACTTTAACCCACGCTTTTCCATTTATTATTTCTTCACCAGTAACTGTGACAACTACATTTGTATTTAAACGATACAGTCGCTCATTTGATATACTAGGATTCTTTTTCACTTCCACGTTATTCATCACACGTGCAAGTTTGTACTTGTTGTATTCTTTTTTACCTAAATAAGAATCAAAACGGTTCATATGCCCCGCTACTTTTTTACCCCAGTTCGCATCAGATGCATATTTCGCATTTAAACCAGCAGCTTTATCACCTGTATATGTTGCTGTATAACGCCAATGTCCTGGATTTAAATATCCTTCATTCATGTATAATTTTGCTGCATGTTCAATACAATCTTCTTTTGAATTGAATGCTTCTCCGTTACCATATGGACTATCGTCTGTTGCTTTTAAACCAAATAAATTATTTTTGTCTTTTGCAAGAGCGCTTGTTCCATAATAACTTTCATGAATTGCTAATGAATATAAGAATAATGCATTTACATTATACTTGCTTTCTACTTCTTTAAATTTCTTTCCTAAACCAATTAATGGAGAGTCTGGCTTAATCGATTTCACATAACTATCTAGTTGTTCAGCTGTATAATCTGTTTTCGAACGTAGTGATAAATAATTGAAATATTGATAGAAAGTTTCGTCTCCGAATGTCTTTCCATCTACACTATACATTTGCTGTCCTTGCTTCATGAAAGAAGGTGCCACACCATATCTAAATTCTGTATATCCAGGTGAACTTGTATTATATGTATAATATTTATGGTATAAATATCCATCTGTTTTCACATAATAAGAAGACTGTTTCATTTCATTTGTAGGAATTAAAGTGATTTCATTCTTCTTCACATAACCTGTCAAACCAGAAAGTTGAACTTTCACACGATCTTCGCCAACTTCTAACACTTTCAATTCTGTTCCATACTGAATATACGTATATACTGTTGCTAAATTCTCATCATAAATATTAATGATGTTTTGCCCAGTTATTCTTTTCGCACTTGCAAAACCATCTTTAATCCATAAAAATTCGTTCTCATATTTTACCGCATTCATACCTTTATTTTGAGCAGCCGTAACCGCTTCTTTATACGTATTATAGCGCTCTACTTCTTGCTCTGTTCCGTTTTCTCTTACATTTGTCACAACATATTTCTTAGTTTCTACAGGATTGGTATTTCCGTTTTTTTCAATCGTCTGAAGCATGCGATCCAACATAGCTGAAGCCATCCCTCTTGTAGCTGATAAATGTGGTCTAAATGTATTATCTTCTGGATACCCTTTAATAATTTGAGTAGCCACCATAACTTGCACATGCTCTTTATAGTTAATACTATCTTTATCAGTAAAGGTAAGCGGACTTACAGCTACTTTAATATTTTTATAGTCTAACGCTCGCTTTACCATGATCGACATTTCTTCACGTGTAATCACATCATTTGGTGAGAACGTCTCGTTCGTACGACCATTAATAATTTTCGCTCCATATGCTCTACTTACACCATCATATAAACCGTAAGTCTTCGGCACATCCTCGAAATTCGAATCAGCTTTCGGTAAATTTAAAGCCCTTGCTATGAATGTAGCAAACTCTGCTCTTGTTACTAATTTATCAGGCGCATATACATTGTCTCCATACCCCATTAAAACTCCTTTAGTAATAAGTGAGCGCATATGCGTCTCAAACATATGTCCTGTAATATCATCATTTGCCGCATAACTTGAAATAGGAGTTAAAAGTAATGATCCCGTTAATGCCACTGCTGTTATACCTTTTGAAAAAGTCTTCAAGGTTATCCTCCTCGTAATCTACGAATTTATTATCACAAATTTGATTATATAATAATCACAATCATTTTAGCATAATAAATAGGAATTAAAATAAAACGTTTTTTAATTAGAATTTTCATTACATTCAAAACAAAATAAAAGGCACTTTACTTTTTTAATAAAGTGCCTTTTTCCATATGATCAATGAGTTTCTTTGTTGCCTGTTTGCCTTGCAACCGAAGCTCATCTATTGTCAATTGTAACTCTTGCTGCACAGTTCCTTGTTGCATTAATTGCTTTTTCGCAATCTCATATAAATATTCAGCACTCCATTCGCCATCCACACTTCCTATAACTGGCTGATTCACTTGACTTAAAAACGAATCAATTTTCGGATCGTATGAAATCCCGACCATTGGAGTTTTGGCTACAGCAGAAAAAACTAGTGCATGAAGACGCATACCAATTAGTAATGAACATTGTGATAAAATGAATATTTTCTCGTCGATATCCATTTTATATGGAAGCATATACGTCTCTTCTCCCATTAAGTCTACTACTTCACGCGAAGCTTTTTGATCAAATGGCTCATGCATTGGAACAAATAGAATTTGGTATCCTTCTTGCTTTAATTTTTTTAATGCCGCAGCTAATTTTTTTATATAATCTTCTTTTGCATTCCAATAACGCACACTAACCGCAATTACTTTTCCATGTATCGAATGCTTTTGCAACCAATCCGATTGTTTTGTCCGTTTCCATGTTAAAACAGGGTCTGGAACAATTTCAATATCGTTTTTTATGCCAAGTTCTTTTAAATATAAAAACGAATCCTCATCTCGAACTGATACATAGGAAGCTTTTGACAAGTTCCATTTTACTAATAGACGATTATATCCTTTTGTAATTGGACCTATTCCTTGTGAATAAATATAATACGGCTTTTTTAATAATCGAGCGAGTCCCATAATACCCGTATAATATAGAATACTCTTCGTACTTGTCTGATCTTGAAGAAGGCTCCCGCCACCGCTAATAACTCCATCACTGTTTTTGATTGCATGATAAACAGCTTTTATATCCCAGCGATCTACCGATTCTACACCATACATTTCCTTTGTATATTTAGAATCATTTGATAGTACTACTAGTTCTATATCCGGGTTCTCTTTACTTAACGATTCAATAATTGATTGTAGAATCGCCTCGTCTCCAACATTATAAAAACCATAATATCCTGATAAGACTAAACGCACCCTAAATCTCCTCCAAAACTAGGTAACCGTTTATTTCATCTAACATAAACTAGTACCCATTCCTTACCTAAACACTTGATACCCTACATAGTTTCCTCTTTATCAGTTCATATGAATTATAATAAAAAATTAAATTTCTATATTTATCTTTTCAAAAATGGTATTTTGTTTATTGATATCCATTTTAATTTCAAAGCACATACACCATACAAAATGGTTGTAATACTTAATGCTATACCACTGAATAATAACGTCATAATTCTTGAAGATGTAATATTTATCACATTACATAGTTCATACAATCCTAGTCCCAAAATACATGCTATTGCTAGCACACCAAAAAAGCTTTTTAAATGAATAGAATAGGCAATATAGCTTCGAATATACAAATGATTTACAATACAAACCAATACGTAAGTAATGAATGTACTATACGCCGCTCCATCTATGCCAAACTTCTGCACGAACATTATGTTTAACACGACTTTCACACAACTCGCACCAATAACAATCCATGCAGCTTGTGCAGAACGGTTAATGCCCTGTAAAACACCTATTGATAATACCATAACCGCAGTAAAATACGAACTGCCAATCATAACTGTTAACATACTACTGCCTTTTACATCTGTGAACAATCCGACATTTAACGGTACTGTTAATGCCATCAACCATATTGTTAACGGTGCTGTCAAAACATGCGCTAGTCGATTTGTATTTTGAATTGTTATTTTCGCCAAATTTATATCTCTTTTGGCCAATGCGGAAGTTAAGAGTGGTATTAACGGAAATACAATTGCGCTTGCAAAAATAACAATTATTTGCGTGAATGCAAAACCGCGACTGTATATTCCAAATTGTTCTTGAATTTCTGTTGATGATCCTTGTAATACATGCGGTATTGTAAGCGAGTCTACTAAATTTAAAAGTGGCATTGATAAAGCTCCAATAGCGATTGGGATCGATACCCGCAATATCTTTTTGCCGTTTTCTCTTAAATCTCGGAGCGAATAGGAATTGCTTTTATTGTAGTATGGACTTCTATTATATTTTATACGCAAATATATAAGCGAACTAATGACTCCAAGAAAAGAGCCAACCATCGCACCACTAGTAATAACAGTATTACTCTTATCCCATGATACTAGTATGTAAGCAATTATTAACATAAAAAACACACGTACAAATTGCTCAATGACCTGTGATACCCCTGTTGGTTTCATATCACCGAAACCTTGAAAATACCCTCTATACACCGCCATGTATGGCGCAATGAGTAACGCTAATGAAGTAATAAGCAACGGCATTCTAGTTTCTTGTCCACCAAGCATATTTGCAATTTCAATAGAAAATAATACAATGACTAAACAGCCGAAAACGCCAAATGCTATCCCAATAATTGACGCTGATTTAAATAATTTCGCAATTTCCTTTTGCTTATTTTTTTCGTTCAACTCTGCAATTAGTTTCGAAATTGCAAGTGGAACTCCGGCTACCGATAATGTAAGAGCAATCATATATACAGGAAAAACAAGGCGGAAAATACCGAGCACTTCATCTCCTGCAATATTTTGTAATGGAATTTGAAAAAAACTACCCAGCAATTTCGACAAAAAAGTTGTAATGGTTAAAATTGCTGCTCCTTTTACAAATGTTTTATTCATATTTTTTCTCTTTTCTTTTATACATATACTCTCAAACATATTGTTTTAAACGATAGGAATTCACTTTATCCCATTGGTTATCATAACAAATTTATTATAGGTTGAATACTTGGTTTTTTTTTCAAAATAGAAAAGAGAACCCATTTAAGCCTGTCTCTTCACAATATTTTTTCTAATTCCTTCCATTATATATGTACACACTATAACCGTTTCTATTACTCAAAAGAGCCCTTCCTCTCTATCACTGCGATACATATTACTAAAAACATTATAAAAATATCCCACAACTCTACATTATAATTTATGTAAGATTGTGAGATATTCTAATTACCATCTAAACACTTAAAATTTTCAATTGCTCTTTCTGTTCATTGCTTGCCATTACTGCGATTGTTTTTTCAATACTCGGATGTACTTGCTCAAGCTTTACACTTGCTCCTACTTTATTTGATTGCTCAACAAAATTTAATAATGCCATAGCTCCTGATACATCCATATAACGCACATCTTTCATACGTAAAACAACCGGTGACTTCACATCTTGTAAAGTAGAGAAAATACGATCTACTGATAGGAAAGAGAGCGGTCCTTGAATTGTGTACGTTTCTTCTTTTTCTTTTACGATAGAAGTTTTGCGTTCTTTACATTTCACCATATATATGATGAACGAAAGAATAATACCGAATGCAACAGCAATCATTAAATCGAACTTCACCGTTACAATCATCGTTACGAGCATAACAACGGCATCACCTTTAGGAGCGACATGCATCTTTTTCATGCTTCCCCAATCGAACATTCCAATACCAGTTAAAATTAAAATACCTGATAATACAGCAAGTGGAATATATTGTACGACCGAACCAAGACCCATAATAAAAATAAATAAGATAACACTATGCATACATGCCGAAAGTGCCGTTTTACCGCCACTTCTTATATTCACGATAGACCTTACAGTCGCACCTGCACCTGCTAATCCGCCAAACAATCCGCTCATCATATTACCGATACCTTGTCCGACCAGTTCTTTATTACTTTTATGACGTGTACCTGTCACATTATCCATTACGACCGATGTTAACAACGAGTCAATCGATCCTAATAAAGCAATACTAAGCGCTGGCAAAATAAGTGCTGCTATTCCTGTTCCACTTAAAGATGGAATATGAAGCGTAGGCATCGCTTCTGGAATGGTTCCAATCTTTTCAATTACTTTATTTAGTGAAAGATTTCCGATAATCGGTAACTTTACTGTAAGTCCTTCGAGTAAGGAAGAAAATAAAGGAAGCAAAGCTGTCACACCGACTAGTGCTACTAAACTAGACGGAATCGCCTTAATCCATTTACCAGAAACAATCATTACAATAATCGTTAACACAACAAGTAAAAAACTATTTTGTACGTGCTTTATTTCGCCTAAAATAATGATTAATGCAATACCATTCATAAATCCCGAAACGACAGGATACGGAATATATCGAACGTAAGAACCGAGCTTACATACACCGAATAAAATTTGAAATAACCCTGCCATCATAAAGGCAATAAAACTTGCCTCTAACCCGTGCGTCGCAATAACTCCTGTTGCAATAACGGTAATTGGTCCAGTTGGCCCTGTTACTTGCCCAGGTGTCCCGCCAAATAACGCTGCGAATAAACCTGCAAAAATCGCACCATACAATCCAACAAGCGCTCCCTCAGACGTTCCTGTCGCGGCAATACCAAATGCAATCGCAAGTGGTAACGCAACAATTGCAACAGTAAATCCTGCTAAACATTCCTTTGCTATTTTTTGAAACATAAAAAAACCACCTTTGTATAAAGTCCATGTTCCATTGTACACCTAAAAAGATACATTCGTTAGCTCACTTTTTACATTCTCGTGACGTAAACGTATTCAACGAAAAGTTTTCCCCTTATCTTTGGAAACAATTGCAACTATGCTATAATGAACAAATTAAATCTTTTACTATATACTTGGAGGCACTATGCTAACTTTTGAAGAAAAATTATCGATTATTGAATCTTTCCCAGAACTAGAAAGAAAGAACGTATCATTAAAACGTGTAAACTTCCACTTTGAAGAAAGTCGTTTAGATAAAAAGAACGTTGTATTTCATTTACACCCAAATGGAAATGGATTTGTATATGCAAGCGGTATTAAAGGTTATAAAACAGATGATAAAGGCATGGTTAACATCCGTGAGTTTTCAGCAGAGGAGTTACGTTCAGTAATTGAGAAATCAATTGACCTTCTATCACAAGAAGAAGTAGTAGCACCTGTAGAACCTGCGAAAGAAGAAGAATGGCAGAACGAAGATGGTCATATTCTTACTCTTATTTCAGAGGATGACATGTGGAACGTGTACGCTGGTGTAAACTTAGACGGTACATTCAACTCTTATCCAGAAGCTGCGGAATACCTTGATGAAGAAGGCTTTTCACGCAAATAAAAATAGAAACCTATTTTATTCAACGACTTTTATAGTAATCAAAGAAGACACTTAAGGTGTCTTTTTTTGTTATATAAACTCCTTTCTCACACTATCTCTATTAATTTTCATAAAATGATTCAGAGGAGGTTTATATGAATACAACTGCTAAATTAATAACTTGGAAAGAACATGGCGATATGATTATTCTAGAATGTGAATTAAATGGAAAACGCTTCGAGATATCAACATATAAACAACGAATATATAATGCACACCTTTTATCAGCTGACGTTTATATTCGTTTAGACTCATCTGATAATATAATTGGAATAAATATTTATAAAAAGTAAGAAAAGCCCCCTATTCCATAGGCGGGCTTTATCTTTATTACACAACATCAGAGTATACTCTCTTTTTTTCATACAGTTTATGTAATTATACATATTCATCAAAAAATACACTGAATGAATATTACATGTAGTAAAATATAACTTGTGGGCACGTTCTATAAAGCAGATTCTTTTAAAAGGCGTAACATATCAATTATTATAGGGGATGTGGCGTCACTTCGATATTGATCTCAAATCTCTTGTCTTTTGTGAACTAACAATCTAGTGTATATAGACGATTCTGCTTTATAGTGTGTGTTTACACTCATAACAAAGGGGTAATGGTAATACGGATAGATTCCGATTCGTATGAAATGAAATGGTTCAAGTCGGAGAAAGGCACCTTAGGGTGTCTTTTCTTTTTGTATTACATCCACTTTGTGTTTCCACCTTATTTCAAATTCGCTAATTAACCTTCACCAAGAAAAAATGAGAATTAACAAAGATATTGTTTCTTCTGTTTAATACAGAAAAATGAAGGATACCCCATAGATATGGGGCATCCTTCATTTTCTATTTTTTCGCACCTTTCAACGACTCCCTCAGTACAAACTTCTGCAACTTCCCGCTCGCATTACGAGGGAGTTCATCTACAAATAAATAATGACGCGGACGTTTATAATCTGCTAGTTCATCACTTTCTTTGCAATACGTTTCTAAATCAGCTTCTGTTATTGTTTCATCTTTCTTCACAATAACTGCCACAACACGCTCTCCCCATAATTCATCTGGCTCGCCAAGTACCGCCACATCTAATATACCTGGATGACTATGAAGGAAATCTTCAATTTCACGAGGATAAATATTTACGCCACCGCTAATTACCATATCATCAACACGATCAGCAACGAATAAATAACCGTCTTTATCAAAATAGCCTAGATCACCAGAATGATACCATCCTTTATACATCGATTTTTTATTCGCTTCTTCACGATTATGATAGCCAGCCATCATAGTTGGGCCGCGTAAAATAATTTCTCCCACTTCATAAGGAGGTAATACATCATCTGGTTCTGCCGGTGCATCCTCGTTCGGTTTCACAATACGAACTTCATGGCTAAAACATGGCGTGCCTGCTGAACCAGCTTTCGTAATTTGATCCTCCTCTACGAGAAATGCAACAACTGGCCCCATTTCTGTCATTCCGTATATTTGAACAAGATCAATATAAAGACGTTCTTTACATTCCTTCACTAACGCCGGTGCCATTGCTGCTCCGCCATATATACCGATTTTCATTGACGTTAAATCATACTGAGCTAAATCTTTTTGCAACAACATATTCCACATCGTCGGCGCTGCAAAGAACGTCGTAATCTTTTCTTCTTGAATCGTATGTAATACTGTTTCTGTATCAAAATGATGCAAAATAACATTCTTTCCGCCAACTTGAATGCGTGGTATGATTCCAGCATTTAATTCACCACAGTGATATAAAGGCGCAACGACAAGCCCAACACTATCTCTATTATATTTAAGGAAATACGTACAAATCATACTATGCTCAGTCATTTCGCGATGACGATGTAATACGCCTTTCGGATGACCTGTCGTACCGCTCGTATAAAGCATTGAACAATAATCCATTTCATCAATTTCGATATTTACTTTCTCAGAAGATGCTTCATTCACTTTTTCATGGTAGGAACTTGCATAGGAAGGTTTATCGTTTTCTATAGACCAAAAAGATGTATTTGGAAAATCTCTTTCAATTATAGCAACAGTTGACTCAACTGCTTTTTCAAAGACAACGACTTTCGAGGATGCGTCCTGAAGAATATAAGATACTTCTTTTGCTTTTAAGCGGAAATTAATCGGGTTAAAGATCGCTCCAATTTTCGCACAGGCTAAGTAAACGTTTACAAATTCATGGCAATTATATAAGTAAACAGATACCGTATCTCCCTTTCTTACCCCTTCTTCTAATAGAGCGTGCGCTGTTTTATTTATTTGTTCATCCCACTGTTTATACGTCCAGCGAATATTTTTTTCAGGTTCCACTAACGCCTCTTTATTTGGATACTTACCAACTGATAAATCAAAAATTCTCCCTATCGTCATATACATGCCAACAATTTCCCCCTTTTCTCTTTCATAAATCTATCATTTCGTCCATAAGTAGACATTGTCCTCTAATGATTTGACTAATTTTTCTGATTATTATCGACATAGTTTTACATACGGTACCGCTAAACGGTAAATGAAATTATATCGGCGATTTTCCAGATATATCGACCGTAACTTGAAATATATCAACCACAACTCAATTTATATCAGCGATTTTTCGAATATATCGACTTACCGACAAAAACTGATAAGATATAATCGGACCGTCCGTTACTGCAGGATAAAAAAGAGGTTGTTCCGACTCGGAACAACCTCTTTCTTCTTATGCAAATAGCTCTTCTAAAATTTTCAGTTTATCTTCTGTATATTTCACAAAGCCATCATTATATGATTTTGGATCTTTCGGATTCGCAAAGTGCGTAATTGCTCCCGTCTTCGGGTGAACAAATTTACTTGATGCACCACAACCAAGTCCGATAATTGATTGTACTTCTTCCATAATGACAATGTTGTAAATACTTTCTTGCGTCGGCATTGCATAACCAACGTTCTCTAAGTTACCTAAAATATTCTTTTGACGATATAGGTAATATGGTACGTAATTATGCTTTTGCGTCCACTCTTCTGCTTCATGCATCATCGCTGTAATTTCTTCGCGACCTGCTACTTTATATTTACGTTTGTTTTGCGTCATTTCAGAAGCACGTTTAAATGATAACGTATGAACTGTTAATGATTCTGGCATTAATTTTTCTGTTTCATCTAACGTATGCTTGAAGATATCTAACCCTTCACCAGGAAGACCAATAATTAAGTCCATATTAATATTGTTCATTCCCATTTCACGAGCTAAATGGTATTTCTCAATTGTTTCTTCTACAGTATGATGACGTCCAATTGCTTTTAGTGTCTCTTGATGGTATGACTGCGGATTAATACTAATACGGTCAATATTCCATTTATTTAACACTTCTAGCTTTGCTGGCGTAATTGTATCTGGGCGACCTGCCTCAACTGTTACTTCACGCACATTTTTCACATCTGGGAACGCTTCATACATTTCTTCATACAGCATATCCATCTCTTCTGCTGTAATACTTGTAGGTGTACCGCCGCCGTAATAAATCGTCGTAACTTTTACACCTTTTTCTTTTAAAAACTTACCAATTTCACGAACTTCATAATGTAAACCACCTAAGAACGAATCAACAGATCCTTGGCGTCCATTAATTGCATAAGCCGGGAATGTACAATATGCACATTTCGTTGGGCAGAACGGAATACCGATATAAATACTTACTTCTTCTTTCAAACGGTATAAATCCGGAACAACTGCTAATTGGCAATCAACAATGCGCTGAAGAAGTTCAATTTTCTCTTCATGAATTAAATAACTTTCACGAAGTTCTTGATGCGCTTCTTCTTTTGACATACCATTTTGAAGCATTTTGTGAAGAAGTTTCGTCGGACGTACTCCCGTTAAAATACCCCAGCTTTGTTCAATACCAGTTAACTGCTGAAGAACAGAAAGATATACATAAGAAACAACGTGTTTCACTTGCTTCATACGCTCTTTTTCATCTGTAAAAGCAGATAAATCTTTTGCGAATGTTTCTTCATACACATTTCCAGTCGCAACATCTGTTAAACGAGCAGATGCTTTCACATTCTCTTCAATGTGTATATCAACGATAAGATTTGCTTCCTCTTGTTCAAATCCAATCGTACTCTCTTCAAAAAATAAGCCGCCAATATTTTGTAGCGGACGTAAAAAACGATCATCTTGTAACGTTTTAATTGAAATTAACAACATTATCACCTTTTCATTTGCAAACTCTCTTTAGTTTACTTGAAGGGCGTTTGCAGGTCAATACAGAAGGTTTTACCTGTTTCTCTTACATTTTTTCAAATAATTCTTTTTATGAATATTGCTCATGTATATAGACATCATGATTTTCTCTTGTTAAAATTTATTAGTGTTAAAATCGATACATAGTGAAAATACAATATGAAAAGGAGGACTGTTAACACTAGATTCCACAATCTAATGTGTTAAAAACAAATATGAAAAAGAAATTTTATAGTGTATTAACTCTCTCTCTTGCATTACAAACTGTTCTTGCACCTACTTATTCATTTGCAGAGAGTGCTGAAAAATCCGCCGAAGTATATACGGAGGATCAAGTTTTTAAAAGTATTAAGGAGCATGTTAATGAGCATAGTACTCATGAAGAAGATATCGAGGTTACTGGCCAATTCCTACTATACACTTCAAAAAAACATTCATTATATACCGCGAATGATTTAAAAAACAAATCGAATATCGAGATTACAGAACAAGTCGTAACGGCGACAAAGAAAAAAGGAAATGCTTACTACATAACGACGCCAACTGGCGCTGGATGGATAGATAACAATGATAATAGCTTAGAAGTTCAAGAGATTCATAAACTATCTAACCAAAAATTAATCGTAAAAGAAGAAGCTTCCATACATGCACTTCCGTTCCAATCGTTTAAAGAAGAAGGGAAACTAGAGCCACAAGTCATTACTCCTACTGAACAAGCTGGAAATTGGTTTAAAGTCCAAATAAACGAAACAGCAAAATGGATTTATGCACCTTCTGCTACATTTGAAGGTACAAAAGCTTCATTATTAAAAAACAGTCGTACTGCTAAAAACAGTTTATTGAGATCGCCAGAAGCTCTACAAACAAACAATATTTATGGCGTTACATTTAAAGAAATGATTGTCCCAAAAGGAAATGACGATATTCGACCTGGCTACCCGATGGTGCCTAAATATATTACGATTCACGAAACGGCTAATACAGCGAAAGGTGCCAATGCTCTAAATCATGCAAAATTCTTAGATAATCAAGCACGCGGAACAGCTGATCGCGCCGCATCTTGGCATTTCACAGTAGATGATAAAGAAATTTATCAACATCTTCCGGTAAATGAAGTTGGATGGCATGCTGGAAATAAAACTGGAAACTATGAATCTATCGGAATTGAAATTGCCGTTAATCAAGATGGAAACTATGAAAAAGCGGTAGAAAATGCCCGTAAATTGGCAGCTTATTTAATGAACGACTTAAATATTTCTCTAGATAAGGTCCAAAAACACCAATTTTGGTCAGGAAAAAACTGCCCTGCGTTTATGATTCAACGCGGACAATGGGATGCTTTCTTAAAAGGAACTGAAACATACTATAAAGAAAATCAAAAAAATCCAGTAACTGATGACATTACAGGTGGCTGGTATGAACAAGACATTCGTCAATTAGCAGCTAGAGGCATTATGCAAGGAGAAGGAAACGGCAAGTACTTCCCAGAACGTCTTGTAACGCGTGCTGAATTTGCTACATTAATTACTCGTGCTTTACAATTACCAAGTGGAAATGCTAATTTCACAGACTTAGAACAAGTACACCCATCGTTACGAGACGGTATTAATCGTGCAGCAAGCGCAGGCATAATCCGCGGACGTGGTGATAATACATTTGACCCAAATACTACAATTACACGCGAAGAAGCTGTTATTATGATCGATCGTTCTCTAAAACACGCTGGTATTTTTGCAAAACAAGTTGAACTACCATTCGTAGACCAAAACTTAATTTACGCTAAAGAAGAAGTACAAAGAGTGTATGGATATGGAATTGTAAAAGGTAATGAATTGAATCAATTCGTACCAAAAGGACCATCACAACGTGCTCACGCAGCTGCATTTATAAACAGAATGCTTAGCGTAATTGAAGCTTAACATATTTATCATTCCATATAGATATTTTTATTTTATCTGTATTCACTTAAAAGGCATCAGAGATTATATATCTCTGATGCCTTTTATACATCTGTTAGCTATTTTTAGCCATAAATCTTAAACGTATTCCTAGTAACAGAAGCATAAAACCGATGAATGGAACGTAATTCGTATTGTGTCCTGTAGCTGGGAGTTGTTGATTATTAGAAGAACCTTGTCCTTGTTCTGGTAAATTAGGTTTTTCT
>NZ_JAKUEU010000015.1:0-85824 GCF_022663075.1 Bacillus cereus group sp. BfR-BA-01441 | reverse complement strand
ATTTTATAAAGTTTTAACAGAATTTTCCGTTAATTAACAATTTCATTCTTATTATTTATCTGCATAGTTTATCAATATTATAGCAGAATAGCATTTGAGAATCTCCCTAACAATATAAATCCCCCCTTCTCCAATTCCCCTGAAGCTAAGCAATTCGTACATCCTTACTGCTCTTTTGTTTTTATCGTCACCTTTTCAAATCATCTTCATATGTTGTATATAGATATCTCCTTTCAAATTGCAATGATGCCTCTTTCAAGTCCTAATGTACGTCTTACAAAGAGCACTTTTGAAAAGTGCTCTTTGTACTTTCTAATACACTCACTCGATAATAAAGTAATTTTAATGTATGAATTGTAACGATTTGCACACACTATAATTGGAAGGCTTGAATCATTGTCATTGCAAAATGTTCAGCGCTTCCGCTCCTTAAGAGAACAGTCTACGCAACTGTTCTCTTTTCCTTTTTTTACAAAAATAACAAGGACAGGCATAGTTAACTATGCTGCGATCAATTGCATTGCAACATTCTCAACGTTCCCTCAACAATTTCTCAATATTTTTCATGGACAATAGCACACTTCCTCAACGGTATTAATATCTTAATATTAAATACTGAAGGAGGTGCTAGAAAATGACTTGGTTCATTATTTTAGGATTTATGATTATTTTAAGTATAGGCGGCTTTCATACACATAGTATTCATATCATTTTCAAAATAGATTCAGATACAAAAACTATGCCAAGTTGGTCTTTCGTTAATAAAATAAACTTTCGAACATTTAAAGAATTGTTAAAAAACCCAAACAGGAATAAACTCAAAAGCCTTACCATAGGAGAGCTGTTTATCCCTTTAAGTCTATTCAATAAATTATTTGGCAAAACATTAATTTTTCTAATCCTATTCTTCTATTCTCAATTCTTAAACTAAATATAATATGAGATGAGTAAAAGAATAGCAGTTGCCAACCATAACAAACAACAGACCGCCTATTACAGACGGTCTGTTTTAAAACAAATTGACTATATCGACAGAATAAAGATAACTTAATTATTCAGAATATTCTTATTATTCATGAAAAAAATCGTAGTTAAATATAAACTATCTATTTCCTGTTATTATCAGATTAAGCCTTTACAGAGAAAAGGGGGATATTATGACTGTTCAAGAAAAAAGTAATATGCAACTGATGGAATTATTAAATGAATGGTATGAAAAAATTCGTTTATATCATGTAAAAGAAGCAAAACAAACATATCTACAAGTAAAGGAAAGTTTAAAAGTAATAGAAACTGATCCATATTTATCATTTTATTACTCACTACTGGATTTCAGATATAAAGTCTTGGTAGATGGAGTGAGTATTACAAAAGATTCCTTTAAGAATATAGAAAAACTCCCTAATATCGAAGAGGATTTTTTATTTTTAGCTTATTATTATCATTTCTTTAAGGCAATCCACTTTACAATTATAGCAAATTATACTGAAGCAAAAACACACTATGAAAAGGCGGAAGAGCTTTTAATTGATATGCCTGATGAAGTAGAAAAGGCCGAGTTTGAGTATAGATTTTCAACTTACTGTTATCAATCTTATCAACCATTTGAAGCGATTCAACATGTAGTAAAAGCCAAAAAAATATATTTGAACCATGTAGGATATGAAATTAATACTGCTTTATGCGACAATGTATATGGTTTAGCCTGTATAGATCTAAGAGAATTTGAAAAAGCGGAAGAATGTCTCAATACGGTTATTGATGTTTTTAATAAGCATGATGAGGAACATTTATTATTAAGAGCACGTTACAATTTGGGCTGGTTATATAATATTCAAGATTTATATCCATTGGCGATCCGACAGAGTTCTGAAATTATAAATAAAATACCGCATCATTTTAAAGCATTATTTGTCTTAGCAAGAGCATATTATAAATTAGAAGGCATTGAAACAGCTAAAGCATATATCAAGCAAGGAATAAACTATACGAATGAAGCAGGAAATGAGGAATATAAGCACCGTTTCGCAGTTTTAAATGAACTACTCACAGAATTACCTAGAATTAAACTAGAAAAAGTAGTCACTGATGCAATTTCTTATTTTGAAAAAGAAGAAATGTGGGATTGTGTAAAAGAATATGCAGAGATTTTAGCAATTCAATTTTATGAGACAGATAACCATGTTAAGGCGAGCAAATATTTCTACATTAGCAGTAATGCTGGTAAGAAACATTTGAAAAAAGGAGCGTTAAAGTGATGAAAAAAATAAAAAAAATTGTATTAAGTATGGTAGTAATTAGTGCATTAGCATATAGCATGAATAGTTTACATGCACCTCAACAATCTTCTACTAATGGTGGAGATACACCAGCACCAACAATACCTAGTGTCTCTGTAGAAGAATCTATTGATTAACGTAATACATTTTTCTCGCTTTAAAAAATCAGAAAATTCAACCTTTTAATAAAAGAATATTGAATCCCTAGTCCGAAACAGTTTTGTTTCGGGCTATTCACATTACTATACTTGTACGTAGGAAGATATACTAAAAGCAGACGAGATTTTCTATACTTGAACTCCCCGCACTCACTTCGCGTTCCTTGAGGAAGAAGTCTTCTTGGCTAAAATGATAAAATACGAGCATCCTATCACCAAATATGGGATGCTCGTATATATACTTCTAGTTAATAAGATTTAAATCTACTTCTTAGAAAAATCATAATTCTATAATCATTTATTATGCTTACAATGTATTAGCTAGATTACAAGATCGCAAAATGATACCCACCCTTTGGATACCTAAAGGCGATGGGCTTTCTCGTTCGGAAAGGACTGTAATCTCTTCTCTTTTTGAACTAAGGCCTTTAACTTTTTCAAATAATCGATTTCCATACGTAAACATTCATTTTCATCTTTTAATGCCTCTATAACCCCTTCAATAGCTGCATTATCTAACTTTGAGCTTGTTTTTTCCATAGCTGGACCCCCTTTCTTCTTTTTATGTAGGAATTCCACGACCTTTAAATCATATATTTCCCTTCATCTACGAACTATTCCAATAAATTCTTTAACACAAACAATTAATTTATTTCATTTGTTTTTATTATATTTCTCAAAATTTCAGATATATCTTTTGAAAAATCCTCTGTATCCCTTCCATATCTATCTCCTCTAGATGAATCGTAATACATATTATACCTAACACATTTATAAGCTTTAATCGTTTTTTTAACAAAACCTACTTAATTTTAAGCAGATATAACACTTTATTCTGTCAACTCCCCCTATATTGATAAATACGAAATAGCCAATATATTTGACATTTCCATGACTTACGACAGGAAAATATATACATTAAATTAAACCTAATGTATCTTTGATTTGTAAGTCGTAGTTAGTTGGCCAACTTTCTTTACACTTTAATAATTAAAATAAGGGGGATTTAAAATGAATCAAGTATTAAGGAAAAGTAAGAAAAAAATGATGTATCTAGTCGGTTCACTTCTAATTTCTCTATCAATGTTTTCAACTACAAGTTTTGCAGCTACAGAAGGTGCTGTAAAAAGTGTTACAAATGGCAACTATACCGGTATTGCAGCTGATATAAATCTACCAAAATCAGTTGTTGTCAAAGATGGATATGTGAATTGGTATTTAGGTATTGGAGCATCTAAAGTTGAAGGCGGTATTTCAAAAACATCAAGTGGATATAAAGTATTTCTTAATTCCGGTTATAATGAATCAGGTCAAAACAGTAAGTATTGGAACACACAATATGATACATCAATTAAAGATGGTGATCGAGTAAATCTTAAAATAATTAATAACGGAAATGGTACGGTTACTATGTATGTAAATGGAAACCCTAGATATGCAAATCAGCCTGTATATGGCTCATTTTCTCAATACGAACCAGTAAAAATGGTTCAGGGCGTGGAAGATACTGGACGTAATTCTTTTAGCCAGGCCAGCTTTTCAAACGTACTTCTAAGAACAGATACATCTGGATCTACCTACAAAAGTTGGAACGGTTCAATTTCTTCCTCATTTTCTAAACACGGTACTTATAGTAACAATTTCACAGTTTATTCTCAAGTACCCTTAAGCGCAAGTTTACGCTAAAGAGGTTATGTGTATAATAATGGTTTTGCGAAAAAAGTAGTTGCAATTTAATTTGCAACTACTTTTTTATAAAATCCAAATTGGATTCATGAGTATCTTCTGTTTCACCATGTCTTAATAAAGGATATAACCGCCTTCCACAACTTGTTCAAATATAGTTTCATTTGAATTTGTACTCATATATGTGATCACCTCTCTAAAATTTGTAAATATATATTTAACTTGGTTTCTTAGTCTATTTTCCACACTGGAAAAACCTTGAAATATTAATGATCATTTTGGTATCGCATTTTGTTTTATTTATTAGATTATCACAATATTATTATTTTAAAAATGACGTTTAAAATACCTATGTATAAAGAATAAAATATATTTTTTGCCAAACAATAGAAACTGAATTTAATATTTCATTGAAAAGGAGTGTAATAATCTTGTCACAATTTTTAGATGCCCAAGCGAGAGAAAATGGCACAAAATTTTTAGTCTATGCCCAAAATAAAAAGTTAAAAGGATTTGAACAACCAGAGGTTATCTTTATTAATCTCCCACCTGGTACAATTCAGCCAGGTCCAGAGGATGAGAAGATGTATGTAGTTGATGCTAAAGATAAATCAGAATATAAATTTGTAGGAGAAGGCCCACCATATCACGGACCTCGATTTCCAGCTGTTAAACCAGATCAAGAAGGTCATTTTGATTATGTCAAGCCTAATGAACGTGCCTTTTCTTCTACAGTTATGTATGCAACTGTAAGACGCGTTTTAGATATATGGGAAGATTATTTTGGTCATGAAATTGAATGGTTCTTTCATGCAGAATTCCCTAAGTTAGAACTTATTCCAAGAGTAGAATGGAATAATGCTCACTCAGGTAACGGATTTCTTGAATTTGGGTTTGGCCGTAACCCAGATCGGACTATTGACCACAGTAATCCGTATTGTGAAAATTTCGATGTTCTTGCTCATGAAATGGGTCACACGATAAAAAACTCTATAATTGGCTGGCCAGATAGAAATCAAGATACAAGAGAGTATCATGGACATCATGAAGCTTTTGGTGATTTAATTGCAATTGTCTCTGTTTTGCACTTCGATTCAGTAATTAATCACATACTAAAAAATACGAAAGGTAACCTGTTCAGTGTTAATGAACTTTCACGTATGGGTGAGTTGAGTGAGTCACGTGAGATTCGTCTGGCATTTAATGATATGAAAATGTCAGATGTTCAAAGTGAAGAAGAGGAGCACCTTTTATCTGAGCCATTTACTGGCGGAGCATTTGATATACTAGTACAGGTTTTTCAAATTCATTTAATTGATAAAAGCCTTATTACTAAGGAACTAGGAGAAAAAGCTTATAAAACTCATGATCGTCATACATCAGAGGATGAAAGAAATAATATACACAAAGAATTCGAACAACGTTATCAAGGTAATGAAGATGCATTTAAAAAAGCATTACTTGATGCTCGTGACTATTTTGGAAAATTGATGGCAAAGGCTTGGAGCAATACTTCTCCAAATAACTTGACTTATGGAAAAGTTTTAAATCACATAGTTGAAGCCGATCAAGAATTAAATAAAGGTGAATATAAGCAAGCTATTTTAGATTGTTTCGACTGGAGAGAGATTCTTCCCGAAGCTGATGGCCATCGAATGCTCCTTAAAACACATATAGTAGATGAAGTAGAGCGATAATCCTTTACTATCTAGTTACTGAGGTTCGCTCTAAAATAAACAAACCAGTTGTTACATCTAAAAGTGCTCTTAAAATATCTAGGAGCACTTTTTTGGAAACTTTACTTTTTAATTGCTTACGAACTACCTTATTATAACCACTTTGCCTTACTACCAGTCTAACGTCAATTTCCTCAATTTCTTCAATCTCCCCATTTGTAAAGTTTAAAAAGCATCCATGATGGGTGCTTTTTCTTTGCTATGTAATAAGTATCCAAATTTAAATCAACTTTTCAGGAAGATTTATCTGTAAAAAGCAAAACTCAGTTTACATTTTTTGTAATTTGTAAAACCCTTCGTTAAATAACCAAATAAAAACCCGGTGATAGCAGTATTTGTGCTTATTATCACTAGGTTCTACGAGTTTGATATTTTGTGTGTTTTTCAAAACTCATTTATTAAATAAAAAAATCCTTTCACGATTTGTGAAAGGGTCAGTATACATTGAAAGGGTATTTTCATTTTAATATATAAAAGAAAAAACTTGTATTGATAAAATTAAGCTTTTTATCTATGCCGCTTTTAATTCACTATAAAGAAACCTTAAGGATTAAATTCATCCTATATAGAATCTTTGTATTCCTCATTAGACATGTATATTGGATAAATCATAATCTTTTATGCAATATTGCATAAAAAAAACACTCTTTAATCTTGCTATAATTTTGATTATAAATTGTTGCATCCAACATTTTATAATCTTCTATATTCATTAATATAGAAACCCTAATCCTAGGAAAAAGAGAAGGATATTGGTGGTTCTTCGCTTTTTCCTTATTTTTTTACTGTCTAATGATACACTCTATAGTCTAAAATATTTTTATTAATGAAACCTGTTAAAATACAAATTTTTACTTAGCAAGCGAGAAATGAACACTTCATTATTATTTCTGCTATATTAAAAAGGCTTTATTCTAATACAATCAGAAAAGCAAAAAGAACTTGTAGGAATCCCTACAAGTTCTTTTTAGATAATGTAAAAAAGTTAAAACAAACTATCTCATAATTTGAATCGGAGCAAACACTATAACCACGGGTTGATTTTATTATATACCAAATCTTAACGTATGTAATTTTAATATTTGAAAATTTTGTGAATTTAAAATAGAATAATAAACAACTGTCTTAACCCCTGAAAATCCTAATTTAATATTCCAAACAAAATGTTTTAAATCAATATCTATATCGTAATAATTTATAGAAAATAAGATTATAGGTAAATAGAGATCGGATGAAATTAATGAGTGAATCCACCTTCAAGCCTAAATTTCTACGTTTAGCTCCCAATTATAAAGAAAATTTCCCACCAAAATAGCAATAGTAAGTTTTAGCTTTAAGTGGGCACCATATATGGAACTAAGGAGTAGAAGTACTTATTTTATCTTTTGATGCAAACAAATAATTGTAACAGAAAAACCCCCTCATTTTTTGAGGGGGTTGACATTATGAACGCTCATTTATTATTTTTCTTCCTTAGAAGTAAGTATCCAGTGTCTTTCTTGTTTTTGATTAGATAATTCTTCGTTTATTACCAATTTGACTATTTTCCTATTTTCCCTCTCAAATAAGATAATGTTTTCAGATAAATCAGCGTTTGTATATACTACAGGAATATAGTCACCTTTTTGACGAACTTTGTTGATAGATTCCCTTAAAGTATCCAGATAATTTGTCTTAGTTGGTTCTTCTAATTTATTTGCAATATGATTAATATCTAGCCATTCAGTTTTTGTGTAATTTGTTTCTTTAATATTAAATTGTGTATTAGCTCTTTCCCAGGATGCTTTGATTTTTTTATTTAATTCTTCATTGCGAGTATCGGCTACTTTTGCTTCCGCTTCTACTAATTCTACATTATCTTTAGTGTCAAATTTAGTTACAACTGCTGAAATTATAAAGGCGAGAATGCAGGTGGGTAATAAGCCATAAAGAAGTATTTTTTTTAAGTTCATATATTTATTACCTCTTGTATGAGATTTTTACCAAGTTGCTCTTGAAACATCACTGATACTCTTTTCTCCAGATGAATCCCAAATTCTGTGATCTGTTTTTGCAGTTACTTTACCTTTACCATACGCAACTTTAGCTTTAGTAGTTGCTACTTTTCCATTCACTTTACCGCTATCATCACTAGTGTAGTAAACACCATTAATATAAGTCTCAGTATACGCTTTAGCATATCCAGTTCCAGACCCACCAACCGTTGTTCCGACTGCTGTTATCAAGCTAGAACCTTTTTCAAGTTCGGTTGAAGTCTCACTAAATGATAGAGAAGCAGCAAAAGCAGATGTAGCTATTGATGTAGCGAAAATACCTGTTAAAGCAGCAATTTTTAGTTTTTTCATAATAAATCCCCCTGAATTTTTTTGATTTGCGAACCTAATAAGGGATTCTTTTTCTTTTTTTGTAAAAACCTTCAAAATATTTAAGGGTCCAGCTTTATAAATAAAAGATAAAAAATTCTGACTTTTAAAATATCATATACAATATTTTAAGAACATTTGGAGTTTGACTGAGATATATTCAAGTTAGGATCGTAAACTGTATTTTATTTCTAATAACCATATTTTTTAGTAACAAAATGCTTTGAAATCAATAATGTTACGGATTATTTTTGATACAGTATTTTATTACGGCTAATTTAATAGTTAAGGCATATATGTCACTTTGGGAGATAATTTACACTTGTTTTAAGTGCTATTTTGCATTATAAATACCAACCTTTTTGATTTAGGGATGCCAGCATTTCGGAAATTTTGTACGCTAAGTGTCCCATTAAAAAATGTTTTAGACTATAAAATAAATATAGATATTCATAATTGTATATCCATATTCTCAATAGGACGTACTCTATTGAGAAGGAATCGTCTCTTTATTCCTAAGTTATCTTTCCAGAAAAAGAACCTGTTCTCCATGGAAAACAGGTTCTTTTGTTCAAAATCGATAGAATATACTATAACAGTATCGGTTCTTTAATTAATGGTAAATACTCTATATTCATAGCGTAATTTAATAACAAATTGATATACTCTTGATTTGGTTCTAAACAGTGTATATTCTTCAAATATCCTTGCGTATACAAACAAGATGGTATAGCTACTGATAGCTCTTCTACAGATTCTAATAAAGGCATTATGAGCTCTAAAGCTTTCTGTTCATCAGTAGTTAGATTCGTATTAAAAAACTTCTCTATATACTTCTCTTGTTTCATTAACAGGATATCGTATCCAAAAGCTTGTAAACTATTAATAAATTGGTCCCATTTAAGCTGATTTGGATTACAGATATGCATGGTTTTATTTACTGTATTGGCCTTATAAGATAATTCAGTAATAGCTAAACTTCCATAGTCTACAGGCGTTAAATCTACATACGTATTGACGTCAGGAGCTATGCTAGATAGGCATATCCCTTTTAATAATCTATAAAATGCGTTTTCATTAATATTGTATTGAAATTTACCTGTTTTAGAGTTACCCACTAAATTCCCCACACGGTATATTGTGGCACGAACTCCTTTTTCCATTGCTTCTCTGACCATTTTCTCGCCTTGAAACTTACTTTCTAGGTACAGATTATCTAAATTTTGCCCTCTATCAAAATTAGACTCAAAGAATTCAAATTCTTTTGGATCGCTTTCAGCCTGACCTACTACACTTAAAGTCGATATATAATGAAAACGTGCATTTGTTTTCTTAGCTAATTCCAATAAGTATTTTGTAGACTGAACATTTACCTTTTGAAAATGCTCACGTTCTCCATAGTGTCTAACTTCTCCACCACAATGTATGATTGACTTTACCTTATTCTTTAAATGGTCCAATTGCTTTGAATCTAGACCTAGATTCATCAAAGATAAATCTCCTTCAATTAATTCTACTCTCTCCTTCAACTTTTGGAGAATTTCTTTACCGAAATAAAACTCCATTCTTTCTTTTAACTTTGCACCAATTACTTGATTCTCATTTTTTCTTACTAAACAGTAAATAGTCGTAGATGGCAACTGTAATAACCGTTCTAAAATATGTGCTCCTAAATATCCTGTTGCCCCTGTAAGGAAAACTATTTTTGGATAATTGACCATATCTAACTCACATTCTTCTAATTTAGTTCCTTCATAAACAGGAGTCGTTTTCGTTTCATTTTCCATACATGCTACATTCATATTTTTCTCTTTCTTGGACGACATGCCTTCCATCTCTTCAATATGAGAGGCTAATTTTTCTATTGTTCTATACTTAAAGAAATCTTGAATTTTCAAGTTAGGGTATAACGGTTTTAATTTGACTAATGCCGGCATAACTTTTAAAGAATGTCCACCCAAACTAAAGAAATCATCTTTTAAACCTATAGATTTTATGTTTAGAACTTCAGACCATACCTTTGCAATGCCTTTTTGCACTTTAGTTTGAGGTTTAAGTTTACACTCATCTTTTTGCTCATGACCAGACTCTATTTTTGGCAGCTTTTCAAAATCAATTTTACCGTTCGCCGTTATTGGTATTTCTAACACATGAGAGTAATATTTAGGGATCATATATTCTGGCAATACATTTGATAAATGTAAAGCTAACTTATTTTTCTCTATCCCTATACCGTCCACTGTTTTATAATAAGCTTGCAGTAACATTCCATCTTTCGTTTGTGTTACCACAGCCTGACTTATCCCCTCGAATTGTAACATTGCATCTTCTATTTCCCCTAATTCAATTCTGTGCCCTCTAATTTTAACCTGCTTATCTTTTCTGCCCATAAATTCTATATTTCCATTTGGTAACCACCTTGCTAAATCACCTGTTCGATATAATCTTTTACTATTGTCTTCTGAAAATGGGTTTGAAATAAATGCCTGTTTTGTTTTCTCTTCCTGCTTCCAATACCCTTGGGCCAATCCTAAACTTTCAATATATAATTCACCCATGCCCCCTACCGGACAATGTTGCATATATGAATTCAATATACGAACCTTTGTATTAGAAATTGGAATTCCAATCGGTATGCTTCCTAAAAGATTATTTTCTTCTAAAACTGGTATGAAATAATACATTGCTGAAACGGTTGCTTCAGTAGGGCCATACTCATTTACCAGCTGTACTTGGTTTTTAAAAGTACTTTGCCAACTTCTAATAGCATTTGTTGATGCAGCTTCTCCTCCCATTATTATAAATCTTAAAGAACGTATCTTTTCGCTATCCAATTTCGTTAATGAAGTTGATAATTCATTGAAAAATACTGTTGGTAAATCAGAAATAGTTGCTTCTATTTCTTGAATGGCTTGAGCATATGCGACAGTTGAATAGCGCTGTTCATCACTTAATAAATATAGTTCCCCCCCATTTAACAAGGTAGAGAAAATTTCCGATACAGAAGAATCAAAACTATGGGAATAAAACTGTGTTACTTTATCATTTGGAGAAATCTGAAATACTTCATTTCTCCATTCAACTAAATTTAATACTCCTTTATGTGTTAATAATGTACCTTTTGGTTTACCTGTTGATCCTGAAGTATAAATTACATATGCCAAGTCATCTGGTTTATTTAAAATTTTTACATCATCATTTATAGTCGTACGATATAGATCCTCTATGATTGAAACCTTATAATTACTTAAATTCAAATGACTTTTGTATTTGTTACTCGTTATAATTCTACATGCCTCACTGTCACGAACTATATAATTTATTCTATCCTCAGGGTATTTTACATCGATTGGTATATAGGCAGCACCGGCTTTTAATATTCCAAGCATAGAAACGATACTATTCATACTTCTATCTAAAAATATGGCTACCTTATCCCCTCTTTTTATACCTTTTTCGAGTAAATGTTGAGCTACTTGATTAGAGCTCATATTTAATTGTCTATATGTTAAAGATTCCGTTTCAGTCGCTATAGCAATCCGATTTGATTGTCTTTTTACTTGCTTATAGAATTGCTCCTGTATATTTTGAAAATACGGATATGGTCTTTCTGTCTGATTTACCTTTTTATAGAGAGATTCTTCTTCCTGTGATAGGAATGAAAGATTTTCATATGCTACTGCTCGCTGATGAATAAACGCGTCCAGTATATTAAATAAATTTTGAGTAAACCTATTAATTGATTCTTCCTTGAAAAGATTAATATCATATTCAAATGAAATATCTACATAATCCAATCCTTCTTCAACAGCTAAAGAAATGTCAAACTTACTAACATCTTGTTTATTAGGTAACAATTGAATCTTGTACGCATCATGTTGCTGCAGAATATCTTTCTGATAACTAAACATAGTAGAAAAGATCGGGTTATTCCCAAAGCTTCTATCTGGATTTATTTGCTCGATTACTTTATCAAATGGGTACGATTGGTTTTGGAAAGAATTTAAGCATTTTTCTTTCACTACTTGCAATAGCTGTTTTAAATTTTTCACATCATTCAATTGTGTTCTAATCGCTAAAGTATTTACAAAAAATCCTTGTATTTGTTCAAATTCTTGATAATTCCTTCCAGCAACCGGTGTACCTACAATAATATCTTTTTGATCAGTTAAATAATGTAACAATTGAATATATGATGCCAAAAACAGCATATACATAGAAACATTCTCTTCTTCACATACTTGTTTCAAAGACTCTTTCATTTCATTATCTAACTTCATTTCAAATACTGTACCCTTATTTGTACTTTGACGATTCCTACTAAAATCTAAAGGAAGATTTAGTATAGGAAGAGGTGCTGCAAGTTCAGCCATCCAATAAGATTTTTCCGTATCCCACCGACCTAAATTTAACTGCTCCTGTTCCCACTCAGCATAATCTACATATCGATTAGAGATAGTTGGCAACTCAGGATTTCTACGTTTTGCAAAGGCACTATATACCTTCATTAATTCATCTAATAAATTCCTTACACTCCACTCATCTGTAATAATGTGATGTAAATTGATATATAAATAAGACTTTTTCTTATTCAGATTAAAAATTCTAATCCTAAAAAGAGGGCCATTTTCTAAATCAAATGGTGTATGATCCGTTTGATTTATTGTTGTACGTATATATTCTTGTTGTTCTTTTTTAGACATGTGTTCAATCCCGTCGTGAATCAAGTCAATCGCTATTGATTTTAAGATGACTTGTCTAGGCTCCCCATTTCTTTCAATAAACACTGTTCGTAGCATCTCGTGTCGTTCAACTAAAAATCTTATGGTGTCTTGTAAAATATCCTTATTTAAACTCGGCTCAATATATATGTGTAGTGGTGTATCATATACTCTATTAATGGCGTTATACTTATTTAAAAACCAGATTCTTTTTTGAGCACTTGATAACTGATAACTTTCCTTATCTGCAACTTTTAATACTTGCATCTCCTGTTCTTCCCTATCATGATTTACTGTCATTAATTTATCGATGTAAGCAGATAAACTAGCAATCGTTGTATGCTCAAAAATATCCCTAATTTCAATTTTTAGATGAAACTCTTTTTGAATTTGATTTAACACTTGCACAGCAATTAATGAATGTCCCCCAAGTTTAAAAAAGTCATCCTTTCTGCTGATTCTATATTTCCCTAAATTTAAAATCTTTGCCCATGTTTTTGCCAATCTTTTTTCTGTTTCACTTATCGGTGGAACATATTGCTTCTGCATGTTTTCAAGTAAAGATGGGATTTGTAATTCTAATTTTTTTCTATCTATTTTCCCGCTTGGTGATACAGGAAAACTTTCAAGGTGAAATACATAATTTGGCATCATAAAATCTGGTAAACTTTCACTTAAGAATGTTTTTAATGCCTCTTGTTTTAGTTCTATATTGTCTTTTGATAAATAAAAACTAACGATTTTGTCGTTTTGATAAGTGAATACTACAGCATCTCTCACTTCTGGATGTTTAAATAATGTTCCTTCAATTTCATCCAGCTCAATTCGATACCCACGTATTTTTACTTGATTATCTTTCCTTCCGATAAATTCTAAATTTCCATTCGGTAAAAGACGTACTAAATCTCCAGTACGATACATCTTTTTATCATGATTATAGGATTTATTGAAAGAAATAAACGCCTCTTTTGTTTTTTCCATTTGATTTAAATATCCGTTGGCAACTCCATCACCGCCAATAAATAACTCACCTACTACACCTGACGGACATAACGTATTAAACGGACTAACCACGAAAACTTCACTATTAGCAATTGGTTTACCTATTGGGATATTAGAGATTTCTTTTTGTATCTCACCATTTACTTCATACATCGTTGCACATACAGTAGTTTCAGTAGGACCATATGCATTAAGAAGTGGAATCTTTAACCCTAATTTACTTTGCCATTTACGAACTGATTCAGCAGGTAAAGTTTCCCCTCCTACAAATACACGTTTTACAGAATTTAATTTAAGTAACATTTCTTTTGGCATATCAGCTATTAATTTAAAAAACGCAGTTGGTAAAACCACATTTGTAATACCATTCTTTTGAATTACATTAATAAATTCCTCTGCTGAACGTTTTTCGATTTCAGAAATTAAATGCATTCTTCCTCCACATAGCAAAATCGGAAATATTTCCATAATAGAGGCGTCAAAAATGATCGTTGCAAATTGTAAAAACGCATCTTCTGTTCCTAAATGAAATGTATTGATTACTGAATATGATAAATTAATTACTCCTTTATGTGGTACAACGACTCCTTTTGGTAAACCCATTGAACCTGACGTGTAGATAATATAAGCTGCATCTTCTATGGTATGTGTAGGCGCAATATTTTCTATAGAATTAGTATAATGAAAATCTTCTAGAAAAATTGTATGAATCGCAAAACTTTCAACCAATCCCCTGTATTCTTTCTTCGTAATAATCATTTGACTTTCGCTATCTTTTAAGATGTATTCTATTCTTTTTTCAGGAAACTTTGGATCGATTGGTACATAAACTCCGCCTGATTTTAGGATACCTAGAATCCATACAATGGTATCAATCTCTCTTTCCATAGTAATACTTACACGTTGTCCCTTTTTTATATCATTTTCACATAAATAATTCGCTATTTGATTTGACCTTTGCTGCAATTCATAATAGCTAATAGATTTATCCCCCATTGAAATCGCTATTTGATTTGGCGATTTTAATGCTTGTAGATCGATTAATTGATCTAATGTTTTTGAATTAGGATATGTAAGAGCATTTGAGTTCATTTCTTTGTATAGACGATGATCTTTCTCTAAAAGCAAATCCAATGAATGGATAGGTTCGCTCACATTCTCCATTAGTTTTTGTAACAAATATATATATCTTTCAACTAAATCACTAATACTCTCTGGTTTATATAATGCTGAGTTATAGTCAACCTCAATTTTATTCTCTGTCTCCCCTTCGTATCTCATGATTCTCCAGGTCATATTAAAAGGATTTACTCTTTTACAATCTGTTAAAACTGTGGACTTAATATCAGGAATTTTCAATTGAGGTACCCTTATCGTATTAAATGCAGTTGAATATATCATATTATGATGTGTATTTTTATTTAGATTTAAATCTTTTACTATATGTGAATATGGATTATGTTTATACGTAATAGCTAGATGAACAGATTCATTCACCTTGTTAAGTATTGTCCTAAATGTATCTCCATTTTCTATTGTTATACGTATAGGTAACGTATTAACAAAATAGCCAAAAGCATTCCTTTCTTCCGTATGTGGTCTAGTATTAATTGGAATACCTACAATTATTTCTTCAGCATTTGTCATTTGATGAAGTAAGGTACAATAAGTACTTAACATTACTCGATAAATACTTATATTATTTTTTTTAGCAAAACATTGTAATTGATAAAATAGATCCGAACTAATTTTCTTGCTTATATTTTTGTTCGTATATCTCTTTTCATCCATCTTATTACAAATAGTAGGAAACTCTGTAGGAGTTAATTCACCTTGTAAATAATCTTTCCAATAAGATGATCCTTCTCTATATATCGCACTGTCAATAAAACTCTCCTCATACTCTACGAGGTTCTTATAAGGGGATTCAAATACTAAACTCGTCTTGTCTTGAAGTAATTCACAATAAATGGTGGACAATTGTCGGATGAAAACGCCTAAACTCCATCCATCATAAATAATATGATGAAAATTTAGATGCAAAATAAATGTATCTTCATTCAATTTAATAAGGTGGAATTTAAACAAAGGCCCCTCTTCTAAACTGAATTTCTCATTCACTATAGAATCTAATAATTTTTTTAGAATAGATGTTTGTTCTGTGTTTTTAAAAGCAGTTAAATCCTTAATGGGAATCTCAAAATCTACGTTCTTTTGAATTAATTGTTTTATTCTTTCATCCCTCTTTACAAATATTGTGCGTAATGCTGGATGAGATTGCACTATTAAAGTAAGCGCTTTCCTTAAGATCTCTATTTGAAGACTTCCTTTTAGCTTTATAATGATGGGTTCATTGTTCATTCCTTTTTCTAATTCCATTTGATGAGCTATCCATAATGCTTCTTGCCCTACTGTTGCATCAAATTCTTCTACAATTTCATATTGCTTTTGTATTTCTTTCATATGAATTTCTCCTTTTATAAATATTTAAAAGCGGATAATATTTACATTTACAACTATATGTACAGATTCTGCGATTTGTAAATATATATATTCCGACTAAATTCAACATTTATTTCACTTAATGCATAGTTATTAAAATTATGAATAAAACTCATATTTACACTGTAACAGTTCATAATTTTATTCAATTTAAGCATAAAAAACCATTTCACTAATAATTCTAATTTCTTTTTATAAAACATTTTTATATTCATTCATTAAAATATTAAATCTAATTCATATCCCGGAAACAAATTCAAGAATATTCCATCTGTTTGCTATATATATTTCTAATAACTCAAACTGAACAGGAGGAATCTGTACATAATGGAATATAGATTATTAGGAAACACTGAATTAATTGTTTCAGAGATAGGATTCGGTTCTTGGGCGATTGGTGGAGATGAATGGGGAGCAGTAAAAGATAACGAATCAATTAATGCAATTGAAAAAGCAATTGATCTAGGGGTCAATTTTATTGACACTGCTGACGTTTATGGACTAGGTCATAGTGAAACACTCGTTGCAAAAGCTATAAATAAATGCAGGCAGGATATCATTCTTTCTACAAAAGGTGGATTAATTGGTCATCATTATGATCTAAATCAACCAGCAGTTTATGGAGATCCTCAAAAGATCATTGATGCGTTTGATGCTAGTTTACTGCGGCTTAAAACTGATTATATAGATGTATACTTTTGTCATATTTGGTGGGATAAACCTGAAGAAACAGAAGCCTTTCTTCAAGCTTTCCAAATTTTAAAAGAATCTGGCAAAGTGAGAGCAGTCGGCGTTTCTACTAATGATTTAGATTACATTAAACATTTTAATCAGAATGATGATTTAGACGTTGTACAATTCGATTATAGTATTCTGAATAAAGAACCTGAAAAAGACATCCTTCCTTATATTGAAAAACATAATTTAGGTGCTGTGATAAGAGGTCCACTTAAGATGGGAATTTTAACTGGAAAATTTAATCATGAAACTCAATTTCCAGACGATGATTTAAGAAAGGATTGGCCCAAAGAAAATTGGTTTAAAGATAGCTTAAACAAAGTAGAGAAATTACGTTCACTTGTACGATCAAATCGAAGTCTCGCGCAAATTGCCTTACGTTATGTTTTAAGCCACCCAGCTGTTTCAGTTGCTATTCCTGGTGCAAAAAATTCTACTCAAGTTGAAGAAAACTCTTCCCACTTAACTCGTCCATTATTATTAGATAATGAAATTGAATTCATTAAAAAACTTTGATCGAATAATTATTATTCCATAAAAAATTATGCTGATTTTTCTACCAAATCCATACTACTACTTCTTCTCCACTAGAACATATCTTTAGCACTTCCACCCTATTTTTTTATCTTTTCCCAACAATTTCTACAGTTTATAAGGTAGTTGAACCCTTTTATTCAACTACCTTATAATACGTTCTACATTATATTAAAATATCCACTACACTAGTTGAATACATGCTAGGGCAACATGCAAACCGAATAAACAATTAATTCAGAAATATTTTTAGAAACTTCATTATCTCACAATTACTTTTTTTAAAATAAATCAAAAAATTTTTCTTTACTTTAAATTCCATAGTTCATATAATTTTCTATGGAATTACATTTTTTTCTAAATAGCTCCTCATTTCAAAGTATTCGAAAGGGAAATTACAAATTATTGTACCCTTATGTTTAACCAAGTAAAATAAAAATCCAGTTTTTCACAAGGAGAAGTGACTGCATGCAAGATATTTTAAAGCTATTTCCGAGCGTTGACGGAAATGAAGAAAAACAACAACTTTTATTAGAATCTATGCAGAAAATAATTAAAAATCTTGACCGATTAAAAAATGAAGAGCGAGCTACTTTAGGTAAATGTGAGGAAAAATCAGAAGGATACTACAATAGCTTAATTCACCAAAGTCATATTCCACTAGCTGGCATCAATATGTCTGAGGTTATAGAAGAGCTAAACCAATTTATGAATGGTCATCCTTATCCAAATAAATATTACTTGTCTAACGCTGTACCACTACCAAGTATACCTTCACTATTAGGTGTAATAACCATGGCCCTTTTAAATGGTAATGGTGTTTGGGATGTATATGGTCCAGGAGCAGCAGAAGCAGAAGTAAAAGTGGTATCCATGCTTTCAAAACTGATAGGTTATAATCCGCATAACAGCGGCGGCTATACAACATGGGGTGGACAAGGATGCGTGTTTTCGAGCTTGCGTTTAGCAATTTCTAAACAATTCCCATCAGCAAAAGAATATGGTGCTCCACAAAATGTATATTGCTTTGCTTCTGAAAATGCACACTATAGTTTATTAAAATCAGCTGAAGCAACTGGTATTGGGTCAAATCACTTAATAAAAGTGAAAACTGATCCTTATACAAATTCTATGGATATAGAAGATTTAGAGAATAAAATGATACAAGTTATTAAAAATGGTGGTATCCCCCTTTATATTCTAGCTACTATGGGGTCAACAGATACTTTTACCATTGATGATATAAAGAAAATTAAAGAGAGTGCTGAAACAATACAGGAAACATATAAATTAAAACCTATTTATATCCATGCTGATTCTGCAATGGGCGGATTCTATAGTTTCTTTAATAATTATAGTTTTGAAGAAAATCCACTCTCATTTGAACCTAATGTAAAAAATGCTTTACAATATGTACAAGATAAAATGCAATATATGTCCCTTGCAGACAGTGTATGTTTTGATTTTCATAAATTAGGACAAACACCTTATGCTTCAAGTATTCTAATCGTAAAAAATCATACTGATTTACAACTGATGGACATTGAACAAGATGATACACCTTACCTTGGTAATAGATCATATGGGAGTTATCATACAGGCTATACCTTAGAATGTTCACGAGCTGGTAGTGCTATTCCGATGTATATCAATCTATTAGCCTTTGGAATTGAAGGATATCAAAAATTATTAGCAAATTATATTCGTGTAAATCTATTATTTAGAGAGAAGTTGCGCAAGGCCCTACCCCAAGTCGCAATCACAAATGATTTTACATTTGGACCAATTACAACTTTCCGTTTCTATCTAAATGGAGATGGCCAAGAAAATTGGGAAAAAGAACGAATAGGCCTTGCAACAAAAGAAGAGATTGAGGATATAAACCGATTAAATATAGAACTATTTAATTACCTAGGAAAAAATCGCGATCAAGTATTTTTTGGTGATACAACTCGTTCTTGTGTAGTAGATGTAATAAACAGTTATGATAGAAATCCGATTTCTACATTAAAATTCTTTTCTATCTCTCCATATACAACTGTTGAATGTATAGATGAGATCATAGAATTTCTTTATGAAAATATTTCGATTGCTACTAAACAGATTCATTCATATGTTTCATAACCATATTTGTTAGCGCTTTAATAGTTAAACTTAACTAAATGAAATAAAATTTTTAATCCTTTTAATTACTATTCACTATATCAGGAAAGAGGAAAAACATATGAATATAGAGCTACTTGATACACACCACGTGAAAGATGCAGCACATTTACTTGCACATTCTTTTGTGAATAATGAACCTCTTGTAAGCAGTTTACAAATTCCTTTTGCTCCTTTTCACAAAATGTGCGAAGAAATGATGAAACAAGCTGTATCTCAAGCTATGTCATTTGTAGCAATAGAAAACTTTCAAATTGTTGGGGTTCTTTTAACAAAAAAAGTAACCCAGCCACTAATAGATGCAGATAAAGCGAATGAACTATGCCCACAAATGGAACCTATTTTTCAACTTTTAGATACATTAGAGACAGAATCTATTGAGTTTTCTCATTTAGATAAAGAAAAATTGGTCTATCTAGATATGGGTGCTTGTCATCCAGATTGGATGGGAAGTGGTATAGTCACTACCCTGCTTTCACATGCCATTCAAGAAATAAGTAAAAGAGATTTTGATTTTATTGCTGCTTGTACAAATAAAATTTCTCAAAAAATCCTAAAAAAACTGTGTACGACCTATGAAATGAATGAAATAGTGTATAGTAATTTTCTTTATAAGGGCGCATACCCATTTGCTAATACAACAACTTCCTTAACAGCTCAATTACTATATATACCTCAATCTCAATTCGTCATTGAAGCTATATAAATTTGCGAAGAAGAATAGCTGTACTTTTGTGCAGCTATTTTTTATACAGAATAAGTTAGTGATAGACATCTAAGTTAACATAAGTGTGACCTTTCACAATTTAACTTCCTCAAATTTACTAGCTACTTTCTTAGCATGCCATATTTCTCTGCTTAACCTATCTAAAGATCACCTTATATTTCATCATGTTTTAATTTCATACGCTCAATTATTTCATCTATACAAATAACTTAGACACCTCTCTCTATTTTAATGTCTAATCTTTTACTTTTTAAGTAACAAGTGATACATAGCCTCTCACTCTTAAACATTTTAAAACACATTACATTATCCCCCTTAGTATCCCCCATAATTCTGATGGTTACACTTCCCTTCCGCTTCGTTTATCTATTCATATTCCATCCCATATATTTACCTAATCTTCCTAAAAGAATCCAATGTAAAATTCATGATAAAAGGAAACAAACGTTTTATATGTAGGGCATTTAAGAAAAAGAGTGAGAATTAATGAATTTCCTTTTCTCCTCGTCTTTTTTAGAAGTTCTTTTAGATCTAATTCTATTGCATCCCTGTTACATAACATTCCACTAATCAACATCATATTATATGGATTCTTAAAAATTCTACCAGATTATTAAAGGAATCTCCTTTCCCCTATCGAATTATTGTAGAGGAAAGGAGAGGAATACATGGAAATTCTAGGATTAGATCCTCGCGCATTAGCGACTTTAGGTGCACTTGAATACACCAATCGTCGCAATAAATTAATCGAAGACTCGGAGAATAACATATACGAGTGTAAAGAAATAAAAGAAATACTTCAATCACTCCCTAAAGAGAAGCAGATTGAGGTTTTGGAGAATCAAGCTCACTTTGAAGCTGTTGCAAAGATGATTGAACAAAACAATTTAATTCTTTTAGAACAGATGAAAGCTCTGCAGCTAATTCAGAAATAAGAAATTTATGATTAATTAATTCTACATACGCTTCCATAAATAATGCATCTTTATCTATACCATCAGCCTCTGTTTTTACAGGGGCTTTTGTTATGCGTTGATTTATAGTTTAAGTTTATTTACTCCTCTCAGCCACTTATTATATCTTTTAGAACAACTAAACAACACTAATACGCCAGGGTACCATTTAATTCTCTTGAAGTTTCATATAAAATACACTTATTTTCAAGAAGTAGATAATCTTGATGAATAGAATTATATTTTTGTCTATGTATGATTAAAAAATGAAACTTTTAATAAAAAATACAAGTTTCATTTTTATATTTTTTGCATAAATAGGATTGTAAATAGGTCATTTAAGAAGGGATGTTAAAGATATGGATGAAAGTTCGATTAATTTTTTGAAAATAAATGAATTAATGCATAAACAAAGAAATCAGAGAAACTATTTCCCGCATAATCCTCCACCTAAAAATACTCCATTAGTGAAATTTAAATTTAGAAGCACTTTAGATTTCTATAATTATTTTCTTAATTGGGTATATATATGGGTCACAAACAATACATCAAAAAAGGATTTTTGGTTTAGTCCAGCTTATATTGGAATGAATAGTGTACGTGGCTATATTTGGGATGGTTCTCCTGAAGATATTGGGGCAGTTAAAGAAATTGAAGTTTATGAATCTGAAATTGATAGTTTTTTTCCGAATTTAAGCTCTTAATGATATTTATAGTTATTTAATGGTATATTGTAAACATTTCATTTTTATATTAACATTTATTATTTTAATCTTAAATCCCGGAGACATTATTCTTACCTAACGACATGGAACTGGAGCATTACCTCTAAACCTCTAAGTACACATGGCTGAGATTATGGTCCTGACCGATACAGACTCAATTATTCAGAATATGATTGAGAATGAACAATAACGACACCTAGTGTCTCGCATCCGCCTATTGTTGATTTACCAATTAGTAGGTTACTTACTTGTTTTCAAGGAATTTTAAGGGCTGTCTATACACTCTATTAAAACCTAAATATATAGGAAAGTTACTTAGAAATTCCAGTTTCCCATAGCAAAATGCATCAATTTCCTTTGCAATGGAGATTATAAACAATTGTATGTTACTATTTTTATATAAAGCAGGAGCGATCCAAAGGTATTTTGTAACTATTATGTAGTATCATTTTTAAGAATTCATGTCTACTTTATGGCTTTCTTAGTGGTGATGGACATGTAGTGCTCTCTATAATAAGTTTTCTTCCACAAACAAAAAGAACCATAACCTTACCGAAACGGCAAATTTATGGTTTAAATCAAAATTTTATCCGTAAAGTTCTATAACTTTTTGCCACCTACTAGTAATCGAATAATATACCCTCATACACACATGTCTTTGTTTATTTCTTTGAGATAATTTGCAGCGTTATCTTTTAAAGACTCATGAATTGATGTTTTTTAAAAGTTCATTTTCTAATTCTACTATCTTTCTTTTACGAGCTTTTATTTTTCTTACGGGCACCCCAACATACATATACCAATCATCTAAACTTTCTTTTACCATACTCATCGCGCCAACTGCCGCTCCTTCTCCTATTACTACATTTGGAAAGATAATAGAATGCGCACCAACAATGGCATGCTTTTTTAAAATAACTTTTCCAGCTTTCACATTTTTATATTGATGTGGAACAGTCGGTCCCATTAATGTATTTCCGCTAAAATCATCAATTGCTGCATATACAATTGTTTTTGATGAAATATTTGCAAAATCATGCATTTCAATCCCCATTTCTCCTCCAAATAACGCTGTATATGCCGCTATATGCGAATAACTTCCAATTGTAATTTTGCCACTTAAAATACAAAAGTCATCGATTCTTACATTATTCCCAACAGATATAGCACCTGGATTATATATGCTGGTTTTTTTACTTATTAATACATTTTCCCCGACAGATAGAAAGCCAATTTCGCTCAACTCTTCTTGACTATAAAAACTATTCATCTGTGGAAACCCCCTTCTGCATTAAACACATTATAATTTTCTCTACGATTTCTTTTGTCATTCCTTCCCATAAAGGTAGACTAATGATTCGTTTTTCTATTTTATTTGTATTTGTTAAATCTGTAGACTTATATTTTTTAAAGAAATCTTGTTGATGACAAGATGGTGAAAAATATGATCTAGCTTCTATCTTTTGCGTTTTCAACTCTTCTATTATCTGCATATTGTTAATTTTTTCTGAACAGAGGATAGGCATAAATTGATGAATAACTGCTTTTGTCTTTTGAACTTGCCAGCCTTTTTTTATTAATCCCGTACTTTGTAATAACTGTTTATACCATTCAGAGATACGAGTTCGTTCTTGCGTTTTTTGATTCCATTTATTTATCGTTGTAATCCCAATAGCTGCTGCATATTCAGTCATTTTACAGTTAAACCCCATCATCGTACATTCACGATTATGATCAAATCCAAAATTACCCATTCTTTTAATTTGATTTATCTCTTCCTCATTATGGCTATATATCATACCACCTTCACCAATTCCGAAAGGCTTTGTTGCATGAAAGCTATATACAATCATACCACTAAAATTCTGACCGTAATGTACACCCTCATGCATTAATCCAAACCCTGGTGCCGCATCTACAACAACCGGAACGCCCTTTTTCTCTAATTCTTCATAGTCTTTCAAGTCCATCCATGATCCGAATGTTGCATATGGAACAACAACTGCAACCTCTTCTTTTAATTCATCAATCTTATCCAACAGTACCGTTTTATCCATACACCAATCATCTAATGAAATATCAATAAAATAAGCAAATAGCTGCCAATGGAGTAGCAGGGAATGTAAAACTAGGCATAAGAGCATACTTTCCTTTTTTTCTTTTCTTACATTGAATTGCCGCCATTAACCCTAGCGTTGCGTTTGCTACTGTTGTAACTGCTCCCCTGTTCTGAAAAAATTCAGACATAATTGTTTCTTCAAAACGTTGATTTATAGGTCCATAATTTGTATATATGTGGGATATATCAATTCGCTCTAATTCATCTAAGTACTCGTTTGCAGGTACAATTGACGCACGTAAAAAAGGAATATTCTCCATATGCATCTATTCCTTTCTATCATTTTCGGACAATATAGAGCATATCCGTTTCAGATAATCCGAATTTCCTAGCAATTTCTATTCCTTGTTTCTGAGCTATGTTATACAATTCCACCTTAAAGCCCGCATCTGTTAATCGTTGAATAAATCCCGATCGATTATAAATCCTAACATGATCTTCTTGACCAAAGGCTATTTTTCTCAATAATGGCGTTACAATAGATTTATCCTCTATAATAAAATCTACATTCATTACGATTGGCACTTGAATAATTCCCCATCCATTTGGCTTTAGTACCCTATATAATTCTCGCATTGCTTTTTCATCGTCAGGCACGTGTTCTAATACATGACTACATAAAATAACATCAAAGGTATTATCTTCGTATGCAATTCTCGTAATATCAATTTCCTCCATTAAAGAATCCTTTGGTTCTAAATCCCCACATGTATAAGTAATGTTTTTAAACTGGTTAAGCCACCCTCTTACCTTCTCTTCAGGTGCAATATGAAGCATAGTATAATTCCTACTTAACAAATCCGTCTCTGTTTCAATGTACGCACGATACAACCTGTCACGATCCATCGAATAGCAAACTGGACAGATACCTGTATCTTTATTCCACATCTCAAATTCATATTTTAGAAAATCATAATGTGCTGGCCAAGGAGAAAAACTTTTAAATTCTTGATTGCAATATTGGCAATAACAAATATTTTTCTCAAATATATGAGTAACTAGTTTAATTAACCCGTTTTTTATCTTTTCATTATAAATTTGATCTAGTTCTCCACTTCTTACTGCATCCTTAAGTATAAATCCCGCATTTTCCAAACAATAAGATAAGCTCTCTTTATAATCTTGTTCAGTATTTAAAAACCCACTATTATGTGCATCTGTAATTAATTCAATCCATTCTTCAATTGTCATTAATATAAAGTACATTTGTTTTTGATTTTGTCCACTATGTTGTCTAAAGTAGCTAAGAGGTTCCTCTATATAAACTACTTTTCCTTTCCTCATCATATCTAACCAAGTTGCAATGTCATTAATAGAAGAATACGCTTTCCCCTTAAAATAACCAAATTTCCCTCCAAAAAAATTGCGATTAAACAAAACCGTTGTCGGTTCTCCAACTACGTTTTTCAAGTTTTTCAACATATAATTCCCTAGTGTTTCCCCTTCAAAAATTGTAGTTTCTATGGCAATTTTCATATTCAATGTCGATGGGGGTAATACCTCTCCATTCTCATCAATCAGTTCACGGTACGACGTCACAAATGCAATGTTTTCTAATTCAAAAAAGTATTTCATCATTCTCTCAATCTTTTCAAGATGAAATAAATCATCATCTAGTAAAAAATTTATATATTCACCAGTAGCAAGCTCTATACATTGATTAAAATTTTCAGCCACCAATGGATTTTCATTTTTAACATATGTTATACATTTATGTTCTTTTAAGTATGGCTGGATCATTGTTTTTACTTCATCATTTGTACTATCGTCAGAAATTATAATTTCAATATTTTCATAGGTTTGATTCAAAGCACTTTTGAGGGCTAATTCTAAGTAATGAGGTCTATTGTAGGCAGGAATTAGTATACTGACTTTTGGGAGGTGCGAGTTGATATTCATACGCTGTTTTTTCTTTTCAATATTTATTTTCTTTAGCTTGATTTGTTGATAGTAGTCCAATGAATATAATATGGATGATGGAACAATTCTTCTTGCATAGTCTAGAAAATTTGTAATAGCTCTGTCTAACTCCTCTTCGGAGGATAAGAAACCATATTTTTCTCCAGCTATAATAATACTATGAGAAAAATCCTCTAACCCATCCATCATTTTATTAGATTCATTTAACTGCTGATTTGAATGTAATCGAAAGTAACTGAGCGTCTCCGATATATATACTGCTTTCCCTTTACTCAGTAAGGATAACCATGAAGCTACATCTACGTTGCAAAGATACCGCCTTTTATCAAATACACCATACGGTTCTGTTAAATCACTTTTACGAAATAAAACCGTTGTCGGTTCTCCTATATAATTCTTTTGATTCATAATCACCATTTTTCCTAATTGTAGCCCATCTATAATCGTATCTGTAAAAAATAAACGCATCGTTGCATAAACATCTGGCAATAGGTTTCCTTCTGCATCCATTACTTGGCGATGGGATGTTACAAGCTTAATTTCATTATCTAGGTCATTTAAAAAGTATTTCATCATTTTTTCAATTTTATTTACATGAAATAAATCATCATCCATTAAGAAATTTATATACTCACCTTTCGCTTTATGAAATAACATACGTGAGTTCTCAAATTGTCCAAGAGTTGACTTATTTTTTATATAAATAATATTTGAATGATCATACAAGTACTTTTGTAACACTTTCTCTGTTTCGTCGTTTGTACTATCATCCCCTATTATAATTTCTATATTAGGATACGTTTGTTCTAATACACTACATAAAGCTTTTTCAAAGTAGTGTGGACGATTATACGTAGGAATTAATACACTTACTAAAGGCGTTTGATTTATTTCCTTTTCATTTGTACCATTTTCCATTCTATTCCTCCGCCTTTTTATTTATTTTCACTTTTGAAATAGACATGCTACTACAAATCTATTTATTAGACGAACTAGATCTGAAAGGTGTTGCGAAAAACAAATAAATAGCTTTAAAAACAGCATCTATGTTGACATAGTGTAGAATAAACCTGGATAACTTTTTTCGTCCCATTCTATTTATTTGTAAAATGCGGCATTCTTTTTTCAATAAATGCCTTTACCCCCTCCTTCACATCCTCTGTTTGAAATACTTTTCCAAAGTAACGCGCTTCAATCTCAAGCCCTTCTTGTAAAGGTACTGCTGCCCCTTCGCGAATTGCCACCTTCATATAGGCGAGAGCTGGAAGAGAAAATTTACTTATATCCCTTGCAATCTCTTTTGCTTTATTTAACGCCTCTCCTCGAGGGGTAATGTAGTTAACCAAGCCTATTTCTTTTGCTTCTTTAGCTGTAATCGATTTCCCTGTGAACATCATCTCTTTTGCTTTCCCTTCTCCAATTAATCTAGGTAAGCGTTGGGTTCCTCCAGCCCCAGGAAATAAACCTAACGTAATTTCCGGTAATCCAATTAAAGATTGTTCTTCTATTATCCTTAAGTCACAAGCAAGTGCTAATTCACATCCACCACCTAGCGCTAACCCATTAACAGCAGCTATAGTCGGTTTAGACAGATTCTCTAGTTGATTAAGTGGTTGTTGCAATTCTAATGATTTCATCTCAGCATATTTTTCACCTTTGCCCATCCAATCTGGAAATTCTTTTATATTCCCTCCTGCTACAAAGGCCTTTTCTCCACTTCCAGTTATAATTACGACTGAAATATTATTATCAATTTCTATTTCCTCTAATACATCTACTAATTGTTGAACTACTTCTAAACTTAAAGTGTTGACTGGTGGATTTTGAATTGTAACGACTGCAATACTTCCTTTTTTATTACAAGTTACTACTCGTTCATTCTTCATAAAAAATCCCCTTTTAAACTACCTAATTTTTCACAACACCAAGCATCTTTACTTCACTCACCATCAGCCTAAATTTCCAAATATGGTTCCACTTTTAGAAATTCATCAATTTATTGTATGAACTGTAGAAGCATAAAATGAGCAATCCTTTCTTGGTACCATTTTATAATCTCAACATATTTTTAAATTGTTCTTTTACTATATAATGAAGGCTCAAGGAATAATATATACGAGTGTAAAGATATAAAAGAAATCCTTCAATCCCTCCCTAAAGAGAAGCAGATTGAGGTTCTTGAGAATCAAGCTCACTTTGAAGCTGTGGCAAAGATGATTGAACAAAACAATTTAATTCTTTTAGAACAGATGAAAGCTCTACAGCTAATTCAGAAATAACAAACTTATGATTGATTAATTCTACATATGCTTCCATAAATAATGTATCTTTATTTATACCATCGGCCTCTATTTTTACAGGGGCTTTTGTTCTGCGTTGATTCATATTTTGAATTTGAATAGTTTCTTTTACATGTATGAATAGATCTTCTAATAATCCTGGTGTAGATTCTAGTTCTTGCTTTTCAATTTCTTCTGTTACAGCACTAATAAATTCCCATAGTACTTTTGCACCTAATAGTTCTGCTAATCTTTTTTCACGCATTTCAAATGTTTTCATGTTCATGCAAATACACTCCTATAATTTATATATAATGATAAAAATATTATGTTCTTATGTAAAATTGCCTAAAACATTTTCTAAACTTACATTTCTACAAAATCGCTACATAAACTTAAAAATCTAATATTGTTCAACACACTCCGTGTTGTTCGGAATCAAAAAAAATTGTTTGGACTGTAACACCATAGAATTTCGCTAATTTTATTTTTATATTATCTCGTGGGATTCTCTGGCCATTTTCATACATCTGCAATGTACTAATACTGATTCCCACTGCTTTTGCCACCTCTTCTCTAGATCTCCCATTTCTTAGATTAATTAAATTTTCAGCTACTCTTTCATGATTCATACATTCTCACCCCCAAAACCACATTTCGTGTTGTTAGTTAAAATATAAACCGCACAAAATGTGTTGTCAATAGATTTTAATTATCAATTTTTAAAAACTTTAATATATTAACACACATTGTGTTAATATATTATCAGGTGATAGAATGAAAACGTTTGGAAATATAATTCGTGATTTAAGAAAACAAAAAGGAATTACGCAAAAAGAACTTGCTCAATCGCTTCAACTAAGTGAGAGTACAATTGGTATGTATGAACGTAACGAACGTCAACCTGATTACAATACCTTGATACGTATAGCAGATTACTTTAAAGTATCTACTGATTTTCTTCTAGGGAGAGGTTTTTATACCGAAGAGAAAAGAAATGATTCAGAACTAGATCAATGGTTAAATGATATAAAGCTTGCTCCATCCCAAAAGCGTGAAGAATTAAAACGTTTTTGGAATTTTATAATGCAGGAAAAAAAGTAATAAACTAAACCTTCACCTTCATATGGATGAAGGGCATGAATTTGATCCTCTCCAGGGTCATACGGATACAATGAAATGGCGTTCTATCAACGAATAGAGCGTTATTTTTATGGGATTTTTCCGAGGTCGGGACCATGTGAAGAGATATGAGGTCTAAATTAAACCTATTCGAAGTATAGAATTTTGTTATCCCGCATTATTTCTTACAAATTTGTCCATAAAAAATAATTCACACTCCCATAATATCTTTTTATTTGTTATAATTATATTCTAATATATTAATTAAAGTGAATGAACTGACTTATACATATGGCAAAAAATTTAGTGATCCGGTTATGAAAATACAAATAACTCTTGATGACTTAGATAAAAATACATTCGATCATTTTGATCATAAAAACATCCCTAAAGTCGTTACAGAATACCGGGAATCTCCTTCGTATAATAGAATTTAATTAGCAGCAATATCCTTATTTGAAAGGTGGTGATTGCTATGATGATTTTTGATAATATCAATATACTTATCGCTCTCTTTTTCTTGTTTTTCATTATGTTTCTTGGGAATAAAGAAAAAGATGCCAGCACGTTATGTTTATCACTTTTATTCGGTGGGATGGCGGTGGATTACTGGCTAAACATAAAAGGACTAAACGATACGTATATTAGTACCGCTTGGAATGTATTCTATTGCATTATAATGATCATTCTAATACCTATTATGATTCATAAGACTATTAAAAATATAAAATACATAAAGGCAAAAATAAAAAGAAATCGAACTATATAAAAATGCGACCGCCCGTAATAGGCGGTTTTCTTATTCACCTCTATTCACCTTTCCTCTTAAATCCACTGCCGCATGACCCAATCCTCTCCCCTCTCCTTCGCATAGCATGTACTAAAAGGAGGTACGTAATAATATGTCAAACTACTATTACGATCGGTCTAAAAATTGCTATCGGAAGAAACGTAACCACCACCAGAAATGCAACTGCGAATGTAACTGCCATCCACGCTATCATACGTTCACATCCGGCCCTTTATTCCGTAATGCAGACACCGATTTCATCCAAGTGTCCGCGCTTAATCAAACCGCCGAACCACAAACCGTAACTATAGCGGTACAAAATTACCAAGATACTTGCGATGGTGACGTATACCCTTCATATGGATATCTTTGTGGTGGACTAATTAACGACGACAATAACGGTAACGGTTCAGACGCTACTACGCGCAACGGCGACGATGATTGCATCTATTGCGAGCTCGAAGGTGGGAGCACTCTATGGATAGATCATAATAATGACATTGTCGTATGTAAATTTCAATGGCCACTTGAACCAATTTAACTCCCATTAACATGTCTCTTTTAAAATCCTATAATAAGATTTAAATTCTTTAGTTATTTATTATATTTCCTTCTTAAGTTGAATCTAGTTACATATTAGCTGTTCCCGTAGGGCCTTATCCCAACAGGTATACAGCTCTTTTTTATTGATACTAAAAATTCTATGTTGGTATGAAACACCATATCTTGCATTGTCACTTTCTTAGACATACAAAGCACTACAAACTACAATTTAAACGTTTTTAAATACTCTGTAACTACCTGAATCGGAAAATTTCATAATGGTACAAAATATTTTTCTTCTAAATTATATACAACGATCTCATATTACTTTCCGAAAATTATTCTCTTATTTCTATCAAACGGCAGCGACCGGAAAAATGGAATCCATTGTAAACTATAAAAATCCATTTCCTCCTACTCAAACTATATAATAAATTAATCCAATACTCCGGAAATATTATATACGAGTGTTAAGAAATAAAAGAAATACTTCAATCACTCCCTAAAGAGAATCAGCTTGAGGTTCTTGAGAATCAAGCTCATTTTGAAGCTGTGGCAAAGATGATTGAACAAAACAATTTAATTCTTTTAGAACAGATGAAAGCTCTGCAGCTAATTCAGAAATAAGAAATTTATGATTAATTAATTCTACATATGCTTCCATAAATAATGTATCTTTATCTATACGATCAGCCTCTGTTTTTACAGGGGATTTTGTTATGCGTTGATTCATGTTTTGAATTTGAATAGTTTCTTTCACATGTACGAATAGATCCTCTAATAAACCTGGTGTAGACTCTAATTCTTGTTTTTCAATTTCCTCTGTTACAGCACTTATAAATTCCCAAAGTACTTTTGCACCTAATAGTTCTGCTAATCGTTTTTCACGCATTTCAAATGTTCTCATATTCATATTTAAACACTTCCCTTATCTAATATTTTCTTAAAAATAATTAATAATTTAGTTCGTTTTAGGAAAACAATATAAAAACATAACTTATCATGTTTCCAATTACACAAAACGTGACATTAATCTTCAAAAAAAAGAGTCCAATCAAAATTTAGTACCTTTGCTATATTCTTTGCGACAGGAACACTTGGATTTCTTTCACCACTTTCGATCATTGCATACATACTTCTAGATATTCTTGCCTTATATGCAATATAATCCTGTGTTTTCTCTATATATTTTCGTTTTTCTAATAACCATAACCTCATTATTCCCCTCCTATTATTGTCACAAAATGTGTATCCAATAATTACATTACATCAAAATAATTATAAACTCAACATTTTTTACACATTTCGTGTACTTTGTTAAATGTTACATATTGTGACGTTATAATTAATATAGAAAAGATTTAAAAGGAGGTAGCATATGTTTGGCACAAGACTACACACTCTTCGCAAAGAACACAAACTGCGTCAAGAAGACATGGCAAAACAACTAGGGATTGCCCGAACTACATATGCAATGTATGAACAAGGAAATCGTGAACCCGATTATAATACATTGATAAAATTAGCCACTTTCTTTGAAGTATCAATTGATTACCTCCTCGGTACAACTGAAACAAGACAAGTTACAGACATACAAGATCCTGACCTTTATCAATGGTTTAAAGATATAAACAATGCGACTCCTCAAAAACGTGAGGAATTAAAAAAGTTTTGGGAGTTTATAATACAAAGAGAAGACTAAATTATTTAAAAGACCTTCACCTTGACAGGGATAAGACCACATTTGGAAGGTCTTTTTTTCTTCTAATAGGATAGCTACTTTTAGCTTTAGCGTTTATATTCACCTGAATCTTATCTAAATTTTGTTAAAACCTCTCCCATTAGTTCGAAACCAGATACCATTTTTCAACAACAAATTATCATTCACCAATTGTCCAACTATATATCTTACATAATATCTATTTGAGTAACCCCCCCCTTAATTTTTATTTACACAAAAGGAACGCACGTTCTATAATAAGTTGTAAAGGGGATACTTTTAGGACTTTAAGACAACGATAATATAAAATGTTATCCGCGATGCTATTTAGAATGAAGAACTGCGCTAGATTTATTAGAAAGAAAATTTGGATATATTGCTGAAGTACGAGTTTCAGATGCTTGAATGCTGACAATCCACCATAAATGTATAGTCAATTATTCACGAACAATAGATAAAAAAGTAAAAATCATGTACCATTAGAATTATAATATTCTATTTTAATTATTTTCACTTTGGTACGGAGGGTAAATATGCTCAGAACACCTTTTGGTACATATAATGGTGACAGTTGGGAAGAACACTGTCAAACTTTTTTAAAAATGAAATATGAAGCCGATGGCTATCAAGAGATGACTGCACATACAAATGGGGATTTAGGCATAGAGGGCTTTACTAGAACAGGAATTGTCTTTCAATGTTATTGTCCTGATGAAGAATATGATTCTACTAAACTTTACAGTCATCAAAGAACTAAGATTACTACGGACTTAGGCAAATTAAAAAAATACAAAAATCAATTATTAAAGTTTTTTCAAGGAGTAAAAATAAAAAAGTGGATATTCCTTACTCCTAAAATCACAAATAAAGAATTGATTAGGCATTGCCATGAAAAAGCCGTAGAATATCGGAATGATACGACCATGCAAGATTTATTAGATGGTTCCTTTGATGTGTTAGCTCATGATGAGCTATATTATGGAAAAGAAATTATTAAGGCAAAACAGCTTCTAAATGAAAAGATAAATATTGAGGTACCTATGCCTGATGAACAAGAGATTATTGACTGGAAGCAATGTCAAACTTCTTCTATTGCTATATTAGATAGGAAAATAGGGAAACTGTTTGAACATTTAGATGAACTACCTAAAACACGAAATACTAATAAATTTATAGACTTACAAGTTCGTAACTATATTAAAGGTCAAGAAATTCTAAATCATATGCAGCAAACATATAGTTCAGCATACGAAAAACAAGCAAAAATTAAAAGTTCAATTGCGAGCCATTTAGAAGCAGAAGTATTATTAACAGATTTGGTTCCAAAAGAATTATTGAAGGATACTTTGGAAAGGTACAAGATAGCTTTGATGGGAGAAAATTTCCACGACATTTTTGAATTCTCAGTGTACAACGATTTGTGTCATGAAGCAGTAGCGAGCTGGCTAATTGACTGTCCATTGGACTTTGGAGGCTAAAAAAATGGATTTACCCTTAGATGAAATTAAGGAAATTAGATTCAGTAGAAAAAGAGTGCCAATCGCGCCTGAACTACGACCCATGTATAGAATTTCGCAGATTGTTCTAATTCTGCATCTTTCATCAACGAAACAAACAGCGTCTCTTTTAAAATTACAGTTATTTAATTGGAGCTTGCAGAACGAAGGGCGCTATGAAAGGCTGTTAAAGTTAAAGGAGACAAATTATTTTCCAATTATACGCTTTGACCCCTTTTTAAATAGAGCTCTAAATTATGGAGTAGCTATGGGCGTTTTTTCATTTAACGATAAAACTGGTAAATTCTCTTTAACTGAAAAAGGAGAAGTTTTGGCAAAAAGAATTTTAAATGAAGATGTATTTATTGAAGAGATAAAGTTCTTAAAAGCAATAAAAAAAAGCCTTTCAGATACTTATATTTCGCAATTATTTAAAGAGAGGTATCCCTCATGAATCAGATAAATTTGAATCACCTGAAAATTACAATCGATACGACAGAAGGAATATTTGGTACGGATATCCCTTTCCAATCTGGATTTAATATATTAAGAGCTAGAAATACAAAAGGAAAAAGTTCCACACTAAATTCTATTCTTTATGTATTAGGTATCGAAGAAATGCTTGGCGGAAGAAATGCCAAAACAATGAAGCCTGTGCTAAAAGAAAAGCTATCGTATAAAGGAAAAGAAGTTCCCATTCTAGAATCTAAAGTGCAGTTAGAGATTTCCAATCATATAGGGGACATTATTACACTGACGAGATGGATTAAGTCCTCTAGCATTGATGAAAGATTAATTAGGGTCCATTTTGGGCCTCAAATATCAAAAGAAGATAAAGTAAATTACAAAGATTATTATGTCCATATGAAAGGTTCAGCATCAGAGAACTCAGGATTTCACACTTTTTTATCTAAGTTTTTAGAATGGGAATTACCAGAAGTTCCAACATTTGATGGTGGAGATAGAATTTTATACATTCAGACACTTTTTCCTTTATTCTTTGTTGAGCAGAATAAAGGGTGGAGTAGTTTCTATTCCCCTATTTCAGGAAGTTTTGGAATTAGAGATTTATCTAAGCGTGCATTAGAATTTTTATTAAATATGGATGTTACCAAGAACGCAAAAGAACGAGAAGAACTAAAAATTATTAAAGCTTTGCTTGCAAATAAGTGGTCCATTTTGAAACAGGATATAGAAGAATTAGCAGTCACTATTCATGCAGAAGTTCCAACTTTACCTGAGAAGCCTATGCTTTTAGATGGATTAGCATTAAATGTTTATGATAATAATAAAAAACTAATATCAATTGTTGACCGTATATTTCAATTAGAGGCTTTAATAAAAGAAAAAGAGAATTATAGTGTAGTAAAAATCTCAGATGTAACATCAAAATATGAAAAAAAAGTCAAAGAGCAAGACCTTTTAGTATTGCAATTGCAGAGTGAAATCAACTCTATCAGGCAAGATTTACATTTAGAACAAAACAATCAGCATTCTATGAATGATAATCTAAAAAACTTAGAAGTAGATTTGAAAAGAAACCAAGAAGCTGAAAAGCTTTACAAGTTAGGGTCAGATGTTGATTCAAGTTTTTCACAGGGTGTCTGTCCAACTTGTAACCAACATGTTGAAGATTCGTTAATGCCCCCAGAAACAAGTATTCAACCATTGGATTTATCTGAGAATATAACATTTATAAAAGAGCAAATTAATACACTGAAATTCGGTATAAAGCAATCTCAAAAAGTTATTCAAAATAAACAATCTAAGCTAGCTGTAATTTCCGAACACCTTGATAATGCCCGAAGGGAGTTAAGACTATATAAATCCGAATTAAGTGCAAATCCCCAATTACCTACAAAGAAAGAATTGGACAAATTAGTAGAGTTAAAGATTATATTAAATAAGTTATATGATGTTAGCGGCTCTTTTGAGAAAATAGAAAAACGTTTTGAAATAATTAAAGAAGAGTGGAGAAGTTACTTATCTAGACAGGAAGCATTACCAAAAGATTATTTTTCAGAGCTGGATAAGAAGAAATTATATTATTTTGAGAAAGAGTTCCTTGCTTTATTAAACACTTTTAGCTTCTCTAGCATCAATACAGATGAAATCACTATTTCTCATGATAAATACACTCCTATTGTTAGCGGCTTTGATATTAAATTTGACTCATCTGCAAGTGATACCATTCGCCTAATTTGGTCTTATGTGATTGCTATCTATAAAACAAGTCAACAGTTTTCTGGGAACCATCCTGGACTTATGGTGTTTGATGAACCAGGTCAGCAACAAATGGCAGTAAAAAGTCAAAAACAACTTTTTGAAGTATTATCAAAAATGAAGAGTCAATCCATCGTAGGAACATCTCTAGAACCAGAAGAAATAAAAGAAATGACAAAAACCCTTAACCTAAATGTAATTGACTTAGGAGAAGATTATATTATTAAGCCTTTAACTAAGTGAAAAATGGGTAATAAAAATTAAATAATTTATGAAGATGCAAAACAAGCAGTTTTACAAAAGTAATATTTACAGACGGCATAAAACCGTCTGTTTTTTTCTTCCCAAAACCAAACATGGAACTAGACTTATTTCTATTTATTTTAAATTGGCGTTTAAAAATATCCCATTTGTAATGTCTTGATTAATTGAGTTCCAATAATTTTCATATTTTCTACCCCATCCAACCTCAATATCTTTTTTAATTATTGAAAGAATAGAGCTTTTTAGTGATTTTTTTATTTGTTCAGATACAATATTCCCACTAGAATCCCGAATATTCCATTTATCAAATTCAAAAAACATCTTATTCATATCTAACTAATTGTTCACTACTTCACCATCTATTTCAATGGTGTATTTTTCTAATGGTTGGAAGAAGTCTTGACAAACTTGTTCAGAATAAACAAGTGAACCAGCGCAGTCATGAACTGCAACGAAATAAACTAAAACATTATTAGATAGAATTCTCCACAAAATCCTCCCGTAACCTACGGTATCTACTACAAATTCAATTAAAATTAAATGGGCACTTCAAGGGCAACTTAGAATCATTTTGGTCACAGGGTCGGTCACCGATTAGAAATTTTTCAAAAAAACTAGAGGATAAATTTTTTTCCTGTGTCGTCTAAAAGCTGATTCTACAGCACTTTTAAGAACAAAAAAGAACTAGGGGGCAATGGGGACTTTGAATTGACAGGGTGGGGGTTGCTGGTTCGAATCCAGTCAGGATCATAAGCCCCTTGATACTCAAGGGGCTTTCTTATATATAACAGTTTACTTTAATTGATGAAACAGTGCTCTTGGGGCAGAAACTTTTATTTTATTCTTATCATGTCTGTATTCCCCCCCATTATTATTAACCTTACAAAAATGTAATTTGTTATGCAAGGTTAATATATGGTTAAGAATGATAGTAACTTGATATTATAAGATTAGGAATTACACAACTTAAATTTTCATATTAAATATAGTTTTTTGAATGAAATAATTGAATATCTTCTATTTGCTGGATTTGTAGAAGATTAGTATTAGATCAATTATGACTTGAAACCTGGAATATAATGAACGCCACTTTAAATTCCCCCTCAATAAATCTAAGACTTCTCACATGTTTCTTTGTATTTTCAGAAGCATCTTTTATATCCAAAGCCAACTAATTGAGCTTGTTTCTCTCCTTAAACATAGCTGTATAATTGGAACCTAAACGTCCAATTGAATAGTTCTTATTATAGGTTTATAAAATTTTGGGCAAGTTCTCGTCCAACAATCACGTCTTTAAACTTAATTACTTTGTCATTCCATCCAACTGTAAATCCTTTAACTAAATCCCTTTTTTACAACCTGTTCAAATCCTTCAAAAATAGTTTCAATCGATGCGCATTCTCCATTCCATCCGCTTCAATTGTTTTATATTCATAATTGTTACAATGCCAAAATACAACCTAGAAGTTTTCATAACAAATAATTCAATCTATATTAGCAAATATTTTATTGAATATGTTAGTGCCTTTATCAAGAAGAAAATTTTTCATTTCATACATAATATGCTCAACTTATTACTGGTTCTATTTGATAACTAAAATGCATGTCATCTGAAGCACTCTTTAAAATAATTTCTATAATTTCTTCTTGTCTATCAATTCGCTTTAAAACCTCTTCTCTATTTGTTATAATACCATCTACAACATCTATACATAAAGTACCTATATTAAATTTCTCATTGAACAATTCAACTTCACGAGTAGTTCCTTCAAAAATCCTACATGAAATAGGTTCTTTCGAATTAATTTGTTCTTTAATTTCTGGATTTAGCCCTAACTTAAATTTAAGATCGTGTACTTTTGACTTTTTATTATTAATTGAATCAATTATTTGATTAATAGCCCAAATATCTTTTTCTTTTATTTCCTCTGGAACATCTAAATATACACTATAATAATTTTGAATCTGTACCAACTTCTCATAAAAACGAACACTATTAATAACTACATCTTGAAGGGACTTTAGTTCTTCATCTTCCGCAATTCCTGATTTAAAATTGCCTAAAGGTATGATATTCCTATCAGTTAGGTTATTAAAAACTAATTCATATCCTTGTGTTAACCAATCTCTTAAAAAACAATATGCTTTATAATCAAGAAAAGTATCTCCACTCGGGTTTATTGAAATTGTTATAGTTTGGGTACGTTCACCATTTTTATTTATTTTAATCCGTATTAAAAAACTTTTATGTTTAAAGTGAATAGACACTTCTTTTTGAGCAGAAAACGTCTTACATTTTATATTTTCCAACATGGAACTTGTACCTTTTAAAGAAAAGTTTCCGTCTAATTCTCGATCCGGATGTTTAATAATTTTCAAATTCGCCATACCTTGGTGATTGATTAAATCAACTCCGTTGTAAGATGAATCTAACCCTTTAATTAATTCCTGTGAAAGCTCTAATTCCTCTTTGTCACTGTCTTCAAATAAAAAACTATTAAACTCCTTTACTGCACTACTATCAATTTTCAATGTAAACGGGATAGGAGTTTCTGCGCCAAAAGATTTTAATCTAAGTTTTTCATCTTCAATTTCAAATTTAGCATTTATCCCCTTTTTTTTTAACAATCTATTTGTTTCCATCGGATCTAAAAAACCAGCTTCGCAATCTTTAATTAGATTACTTATTACTTCATCATGAATTGCATAAATGAGTTGCTCCGCTGTCATATCTATATAAGCAATCCCTTTACTTCTTAAATATTGCTGTTTATGGTGTGGTAAATTTGGGCTTACAAAAAAGCTCTGATGTCTAAATTCACCTACATTTTTAACCATAGTTTCAAATAAAGTTTTTACATTTATGTCATCTAATGAATATCCAATAAATAAGAACGAACGCTCATTCATTAAAGCTTCAATGTTTTTCCAAACAGCTGCATTTCTATTACTAGAAGTAAAAAAGTCAACATAATCTGAAGTAGTTATAACCATTGTACTTTCTTGATCTATGTCTCCATGAACCTTAAACAATTTCACCCTCTTTGTCGCAAGAGGTAACTGATTGTTATTTACAATAACGGAAAGTTCATTTTTATAAGCTTTTTCAAAAAGCTTATCATAGTTAGTAGTTACAATTTTTTCTATCTGTATAATCTCAGTTAACTTTTCGTGTACTTTTAATGTAGTTGGTTCCACATCTATGCCTTCTTTTAAAATTCTAAACAGTTCCCGTTTAGTTCCACCGTTAAGCATAACAAATTCTTCTGCAATTTCTGGTAAATTTTTATGCTTTAATTCCTCATGATATTCTTCTGGTAATTCACTTATAATTTTAGAAGCTAGTTGTCCACCAGTAGGAAGATCCGTATATCTTGAAAAACCTGCACCTGCCCAAAGTATTATTTCTTTCTTTCTAATTTTATTAATTAATTGTGATAAAGCTAGTGACATTCTTTTCACCTCTCCAAAATTTTCCTAAAAACCTTCCCTGCAATAATTATTCATTTTTTCAACTTGTTGTAGTAATTCAAACCATCATGCAATATAACATGTTTATGCGCTCCCATTTGTATAATTCATTTTTTCAAAATATAAACCATTCCCCTTATATTTTCTTATCATTGGCAAGGCTTGGCAAGTTTTTTACATATAAAACTATTTAATTCGACTTTTATATAAGATCATAGAAAGCTTATCTATGAATGCATAATTGACCATTATATTTACCTTTACAAAACAGCATGGAATTATTATGATTCAGAAGTTCGTGTTTGAAGCATTAAAAGGAAAATTAGTAACAACTGTTATGGCATACACTCATACATTAAAACAATTTGAACAGTGATTTTATGGAACAGGAACAAACTTAGAAAGCTATGCTCGTTCTGATATCCAACAGTATAATGACTACAGGGGTTCCCATAAGAAGTCTGCTACAACAGTATTTAATGCATCAAAGAAATATTGTAAGTGGGGTAATAAGACAGCAGCAATAAAAGAAATAAGTGTAGTGAATTTTGATGTTTCCTTCGATTATTAAGATACTCCTTATAAGGCTTATACGCACGTTATATTCATATATATTCTTATAACCACTAGTTAAACCTCTCTTCTCCCAACACCTTATTTTATTTATTTTACATTTTAATTATTAAAAATCATATTATTTTAGTAATGTTCCCTAATTTAAATAAAAGAAACAAAAAAAGGTTAAAAAAGTATAATACAGAGTTATATTTATTAGCAAAATAAAGAGTGTGAATATAAAAAAGACTATAGTTACAAACACCCATAGTCTTCTTAATCTATTATTAATTATAAAATTAACCTTCTGCAAAGTTACTATACCATTCCTTTACACAAATATAATTAATGTTTAATAACTTTTCAGCTAAATTTCTTTTGTAAATATTGTTTGAATTGTTTCAAATTCGTTACCTTTTCATTTAAAACTGCTTCATAAACAACTGAACTAAAACCATTATTTAACATCCCCATGGCATCATATTTTTCTTTTATTAACAATATCGTTTTTCTTTGATTTTGTGTTAAAACCCTCTTAAAATATCCTACTTGGTCAAAACCAGTATATTCTCTGTTACTTGTAATCCAAATATCTATATACCAATTGTGCGTACTACCAGGATAATCCTTGACCCCAATAAACATAGCACTTTTATGATCTCTAAAATCTTCATAGTAAACTTCAATTCTATTATTTTGATTTTTAAAAAAATCTAGTACCAAAAAAGTTATTTCTAGCAAGTCTCTTTTGGTAAGAAGGTGAACGTCAATATCTTTTTTTACTATCAGTTTATGTGCAACACTTCCAACAATTTTAGCCTCCCCATAACTATTTAATAGTTCTAAAATCCCAATTTCATCAATGATTCTTATTGCTTCTAATTGTAATTCTTCTTGATTTTGCAAAATATTCATCATGAAACATCCCTTGCTTCAGAAGTTATAGTTTGATTATTTTTTTTATTATCAATATACAACCTTTTAAAAATATGATATATAAAATTTGGAATTAGAGCTGCATTAAGTCTCCTAGTAAAAATATAATTCTGAAATTCCCTACACTTAATTAAATACCCTTCTCTACTTTCTCCCTTAGAATTATTATATTCATTAATAGTACTATCAATCAGTTCACCTATTTGTTCATTCCTTTTTATTTCTTCAACTAATTTCCTAATCTGCTGTATTACAAATGAGATTAATGAGATTAGTGGAATTAAGGTTTCTATTAAGAGTTCTTTTACGGTTTGATTTAATATTACCCCAATTAGTATGATCATTACCACTATTGCAATTAATAATAGCTTATACATAAAGCAATACTTTTCTCTCAAAAATCTATCAGAAACTACGTTTTGTCTTTGAGCTAACAACATAGCCTTTATATCATTACTACATTCAATTCCATCGTAATAAATTTTATCTATCCCTCGTCCACACTGCATTTTCCTTACTATAATTGTAATTTCATCGATGTTTATCCCTTTAGACATCAGTGTCTTATTTTCTTTTAGTCCAAAAACATTAATATCATATTTTTCTTGTAAAATAACAGCTTTTAAACGCAGCTTCTGCTCCCATATCGTTAATAGCATAGCTATAATTATCCAACATGAACTTAACGAAAGAATAGCATCTCTATATTCAAATTTAGCTATTCTAGCTATTACAGCAACTACTGGAATTATAAGACTGATTATTAGATGCGCATTATAAAATTTCTTAGCCTTATCATAGAAATGTCGAAAACAAACCTTAAGCTGAAAATTCTCTTCAACTTTTTGTCTTTCTTTCATAGTATCCATTAGATCCCCTACCTAGTTATAATATTAAGTATTTCCATTAAAAATATATGATTTAATTCATTGCAAGATCATTTAATATTTCTACTAGCTTTTTCTCTATTAAGATATAGCATATATTTATTATTTACATCCCATTAATCCCCAAAGATAAGTCAATATTAATTCTAGATAAATATATTTGAATTCATCCTCTCTCATTTTCATTCTAAAAAACTAATCCCTAACTATATTTAAAAATGTTAGATATAAATATATATAACATGCTCTATAAGTACCAGCTTTATAACAAATTATTGATTCTGTTAATAACGCTATAACATGATCTAATAAATTTTTCCTTAGATTCCAATCTTCTATTTCTAATCTCATATTACTCTTCTTCAAAATAAAAATATAGAGCTTAATTTAATAGAAAAATTAATTTTCTAATAATAATTCAATATTTATATTCTCTTTACTAATCTTCTATCAAAAATTTATAAACCAAATTAAAAATACATAAAAGCCATGTTAAATAACCTATAGCCTTACTCACTATATAAATCTATAAGTTTTGTAAAAATATCATAATCCACAATTTGATCGCTATTAATTAACTTGGCAACTTGTCCTTGGAATTCTCCTGATCTACTCAAATATTCTTCAGCCTTGTCATTTGCTTCTTTTTCAAATTCATTTTTTTCGTATTCTGTTTTTAAATACTCTTCCATTGTCATGCCATTTTTAAACTGCTGTATATGGACCAGCTCATGAATAAACACAAACATAACATACATTCGTTCTACTTCTTTAAATATACTTAAATTAGCGATTTTTGAAAATCTTATATTGATATCCCTACTAATACCTTCAGTAAAAAATACTACTGTTTCTATTTGAGATTTATCTTTATTAGGAATTGCACTTGCTTTAAATGCTTCTTCTTCATAACCCTTTATCCTTCTAATAGTATCAGTAGAAATTACATATTCTACATCTTCAATATCTAACTCTTTTCTTATAGAAGAATGAAACGTTTCTTTTAATGTTCCAATTATTTTTTCTATATCTTTTGCATTTGTAAAAGAAGGCTGTAAACCGCCCATATGAATCAACTCCATTGTATTTCATTTATTAAACCTTATATTACATACGGTGTTTTGCTCAAATAAAATTATAATTTTTATTCTTTTTTATTTGTAGCTTTATATATCAAAAACTTTTTTTACCAAAAACTCGAGGCTAATTTTTAGCCTACCTCAACTTCTTTTTGTATAAACCATTGAAATATCGCTTGATTTTTAGTTATACATTTACACACTGATACTTCTTCTAATATCACTTCTACAACCTGTGTATTTGGAGTATATTCTGTAACTCCTTAAATGTCTTATCCTTACTTTCTAGTGATACACCATACACTCTTAATCTTTTATCTTTATTAGCATGTAAATACCAAGAATGAACGTATTTAGTGTTATCTATTTCAAATTCTAATTGCTTTGGATACAACAAAATTGCTGTTTTCGCCCGTTCATATCGCGTTAAGTATGCATACATTTGAAATAAATCCTCTCGCTTTACTCCTGAACGATTCCCGTTTGTTAATGTCTTCCACTTTGTGTCTATAATAATTTGTGTATTACCTGTACCTACAACAATATCTGGTTTTAGCTGAAAAATATCATTGCCATTGTGTTCATTTACAAGTAATTTATATTCTTTATGCTGCTCGTATACAGCATGCTTAGTTACTTGTTTTACTAAAGCTGTTATGTATTTTTCAAACAAATCATTCATCTCAAAGAGAAATGAAAATGAGTTATTATTTTTCACGCTAAAACTCGCTGTAACGTTCATTAGAAACTGTTTCGCTAACAATAAAGGTGCTTCAAACCTTTTATTTATCCGATCTAAGTTTATTCTCGTTAACTGTTTTTTAGAGAATGTCCTTGGCTGTACCCCATCTAACATATGATCTATTTGCTTTAGGAGCTTTTGAGTCTCTATATTTTTAATATTTTTCAATAGTAATTGGTTAGCAGCTACAAATACTTGGTTAATCTCATGATTAATAGTTCTTTCTTCATATTCACAATATGCCATATACTTCTTATTTTGGCTCAAGTTTTCTTTAATATGCTTTCGAATAATAAGAGAACCTTTTAACACCATTAAATTGTTCTCTACTTGCTGATACTCCATCATAATACCTTTGGTCAGTTCTTTAAATAAATGGGATGCATAAATTCGTCCAAAGATTTCAAGTAAAGATCCATCTATTAATTGTAACTGGGATAAAGTCGAGGTCTTAACATTCAAATAACCACAATCATATAACATTCCAATTAACACCTTACGCATTTGATTAAAATCATTATGTAATGCTACCTTGGGTAAGATTTCTATAGAAAACGTTGAACATTGAATAAACCCAACATAATTTATAAACTTAATACTCTTATTTCCCCAGCTTATATACTCACTTTTAAGCTTTTGGGTTTCAATAAACTTAGCCAGTTCATCTGCTTGTAATGGTGTAATTGTCTTGTTATCCCCTGCATTCTCATTAATTCCTATAACGTCATGACATTCCGTTAACACAATGTTCTTCATTAACTATTTTTCCCTTTATAAATATTCATCAATGCCTGCTTATTTGGCTGAGGAACAATGGAATATTTAACTTGCTCTTCCAAGTAATGATTATTTAACCCAGTAAAAATATCTGCTGGCTTTATTATTTCTTTTTTCAAGAAATAACTAGAACTATCGTCACTGGCTGCTCCACCTAAGATCATCTCGATCTTTTCCCAATCATCATAAAAATACTCTTGTAATAAAGGAATAACCTTTTTCTTCATAATATTTATTAATTTTCTTTCTGATAAATCATCACACAGGAAGAAAGCATGCCCAATTGTGTGATCTCTATCATATAAATACTCTATTCTTTGATTAATGGTATGCACTAGTTTTTTTACATTTATGCCATCAATATCTTCTGGTAATAGAGAGACATTCGGTACCATTTCAATAAACTCAAAACGTCTTCTAAGAGCTGTATCCATCAATGTAATAGAACGGTCTGCTGTATTCATTGTCCCAATTAAATACAAATTCGAAGGAACTCCAAACTTTTTACGAGAATACGGTAACTTTACAAATATCTCATTTTTCTTTCCTATTCTTTTATCATCTTCTATTAATGTAATAAGCTCACCAAAAATACGTGAAATATTGCCCCTATTAATTTCATCCATAATTAATACATAGTTTTTCATCCTCGTTTCTTGAGCGATTTCAACTGTACTAATCAGTTCTTGAAGTGTCTCTAAATTCAAATTCTCTTTGCGAATATTATAAAGGGATTGCATATTAAACTCCCCATTAATCAAAATCTCTTCAACAGGAACTAACTTACCTTTATATAGCCACTCTAATGATCTAAAGTGATGATAGCGTATTCCTGTATTCTCTTTGTATTCATATTCTCCTGTAATACGTCCAACTGCACGAATATATGAATTCCCATATGATATTTCAACAATATCACCAATTTCTACCAAATGTTTAAAACGATTAATATTATTTAAAACTGTAGATTTTTTATCTTTCCCTTTATAATCTTTTTCAACTAATTCTTTGATATCATCTTTAGTGTTACACTTTGAAAAATTCAGATCATCTCCAAAACCAATCGAAACTAATTTATTATCAATACAATATCTATAAATATCAGTATCAAGGTCTTTTTTACCTAAAGACATTTTGTAGAAGTTTGTTTCTTCTTCATCAAACTCATATGCCGGGTTAATAATTTTATTACTATCCATTGCTTCTTTACAAATATCTAGAAATATACCATTAGTTGGCCTGAAGTTTCCCTCTGCGTCACTACGTAAGCCTTCTACAAAATCCTCATATGAATATGATTGATGGAATGTACAAAATTGAATTTGCTTCTCCTCTGTATATCGCTGGTATACATCCATCCACTCTTTACGATCTGCATTATTTTCTATTAACTGCTGATGTAATTTTGGATCAACTATTTCCAACGCTTTTCGAACAATTGAATAAGTTTTCCCGGTTCCGGGCGGACCAAACAAAATTTGATTTTTAGGTAAATTCATATGTACCACATCCTTTTGATTTTCTGTGTTATTAAAATCAAAACCAATTTTCTTCTTTATATCTGTAAGTAAACTGTCACTATTATCTTCTTTTTCAATTAGTCTTGTACTTACACCTTCTTGAAGTTTTCCATCTAGCTCCTGAAAAATCTCTTCTTCTAATTCAACTTTAACAAATTCTTTAGCACGCCATGTTCTCAAGTTTTCAATGAGCTTCTTTCCATTTAACCCAGCTTTATTACACTCTTCCACAATTTTATGTACTGACTGTTTACTAGGCATTTCCCGATAAGTTAGTCTCTCACTGACACCAGCTTCCTTATATGGCAAATCTACGAACATATTATCCAACCTAAAAACACTTTCTGAACTATCATTTTTAATAAAAATAGTACCTTTTTTAATAAAGGCTCTTTGAAAGTGTATCTCATCATGATCTAATAAACGCTTAATTATCTTTCCCATTTCAATAGCTTGCTCTAACTCTATTTTATTTTCGGTAGAAAATTCCTTCCCCATATATGTATCTAATTGTTTCATCTCTTTGAGGAATTCAAAAGGAAGCATAAATGATTTATCCATAGTATTACGACCATGTGTATATCGATACCCCATAACAGGTCGGTTATATACCTCTTTTATAATTCCTTTATGCGTAATCATTGGTGCTCCTGTAATCTTTCCCTTTAATATGGGGTCTTTTATATCATTTTTAACCTTTGTCCCTACAACAATATAAACTGCATCCCCAATATGTTCTTCCATTTGTTCATATTCATTACCTTTTTGTTGATACTTCGTCTTTTTTGCAAGCGCTCGGGGCCAATAAAAAGTACCTGTCTTTATAAATGCTTCAAATTCTTCGACTGTGTTAGAAAAAAAGGAAAATACTCTTTCCACTTAAACCTCTCCCTATTGCTTATATTTCCAAAATATATAATAACATTTATTCCTAATATATTAATACAATTAACAAAAAGTATGCTTCCCCTAGACCTTTTTATTAACAATTTAAAAAGGAGATTAATAGCAATAAACCATTTACATTCAATCTTATTATGATGGTTATCTTATATTAAAGAATGAATACAACTAACCATCGCTAAGAAAAGGTACTAATTTAATATCTTTCCAAGAACCATTAATTATTTATATAATGTATTTAACAAATACAAATAAAGGATTGTAGTTATGAGTAAACCAGAAAAAATAATTGAAGCATGGTGGAACTTGGAAACATTAACACCAGGACAAATTCAAACGAAATATTTAAAAGAGCCTATAGCAAAAAAATATTTAAAAAAAGAAAGTTATGTAAAAAAGTTTTCACTATTCAAAGATGCGGAAACAATAGAGTTTCCACAAATTTGGCAGCAACTTGAATTAAAATCAGAGCAAATTCAGAAGCGCTTTGGTTTTTATGGCAATGTATATTACGAACATGAATTAACTCAGTATCAACGCTATTTACACAAAGTGAAAGAAGAGATTATTAACCCCTCTTTTACGATCTGCTTTAGCTATTATGTAGAATTTGATAAAGATGGTAAATACATTGATGAATCACTTTTTATTCCCTATTTACAGCTCTATATTAAATTAATGGAAGAGTATGGTGGACTACAGGATGTAGACTTTATGCAATTGTATAATGAGCATAAATACCTTTTAAATACACAAGCAAATGCAATTAATGGCGGTCTCTTCAATGATCAATGGTTAGATGAATTCAACAAACAGTTCAAACAATTTTTTGGAACTTTACCACGTTCAGAAATTTATGTATTAGAGTGTATCTTAAAACAAGAACAAGATGAAGAAAATATGAAATTTAATAGCTTCTTTACAGAGGACTTACTGTATGCGAAAAATGATTTAAACGACACACTAGCAACATTTCTAACACCTGCAACAAACCGGCAAGATATTAATGAAAACCGTGAATATATCGAATATATTCTACATCCAGATCGCCTTCCCTTAGGAAGATGGCCTTCGCCAATTAAGCATCGATTATCATTAATGCAACAGGTAGCTGTAAATGAATTTTTCGTATCAAATACTCCTGTCAGTTCGGTAAATGGTCCACCAGGTACAGGCAAAACAACACTATTACAAGATATATTTGCAGAAATTGTTGTAAAGAAAGCAGATGCAATGACTCGATTTAGAGACAATGTTAATGACATGATAAAGAAAACGAGCCTTAAAGAAAAAATTCCACATCTATTTAAAGAGAATGAAGAAGTAGAGCGTTTTATTTATGAAATTGCCCCATCCATTACAAAACATGCAATAGTCGTTGCATCAAGTAATAATGGCGCAGTTGAAAATATTTCAAAAGAATTACCTCAACAAAAGAAAGTTGATGGATGCTTTTTAGAAGAATTAATGACTTATCAATATGCCCCAAAAACCGCAAAAAAAATGATTAGTCAGGATAGCTGGGGACTATTTTCAGTAGCACTTGGTAACAGTTCTAATATTAAAAAAGCAGCACAACAATTACTAAATCGTAAATTCAGTGTAATGGCTGAATGGAATAAATCAAAAGCAGTTCGTGATGAAGCAAAAGAAAATTGGAAAATAATTTGTGATGAATTCATTCAATTAAAAAATGAGGTAGAAGCAGAGAAATATGCCATCTTACAAATGATGGCAGGACGTAAAGAAGCAGATGAAACACTACTACAGTCGACAGATGACTTTTGGACCGCTTCAAATTACGAAAAACGTCAGCAAAGTGTATTATTTCAAACAGATAATTTAAACATTAAGCGCTCAAAATTATTTATAAAGGCAATTCATGTATTAAATCACTTTATTCTCATTCATGGTGAAAAATTACGTGCGGCATTATCTATATTAGAAAAGAAAAACACATTAGATTTAAACCAAAAGGAATCGATTGAAAAGCTTCATATAATGTGGCATGCTGTCCACTGTTTCTTCCCTGTTGTGAGTACAACTTTTGCAAGCTTTGCATCGATGTATCGCGGTATTGACAAAGACTTTATACCCTATTTAATGATTGATGAAGCTGGTCAAGCTGTACCTTCACAAGCAGTCGGTGCTTTATGGCGCTCACAAAAGGTAATGGTTGTAGGTGATCCGCTGCAAATCGAGCCTGTGGTTACAACAGACAATACGATGTTAGAAGATCTACGTAAAATTTATAACCTTGAGGAAGATATATTAGGCATCAAGTGTTCTGTTCAATCTGTAGCAGATCGCAGCAATTATAAAGGTTCTTTTGTCCAAGATAACCGATGGATTGGTATGCCACTTTGGGTACATCGTCGCTGCTTAGAGCCTATGTTTTCAATGGCCAATGAATTAGCTTACGGTGGAAAAATGGTATTAGGAAACGAAGGAATAGGAAAAAGTGAGTGGTATGATGTTAAAGGGAAGGTAAGTACTCAACAATTTGTTAAAGAACAAGCAGTAGAGCTTGAACAAAAATTAGAAGTGTATTGGAAACAAAGGATTCAATACCAGCTATTAATGAAAATGTGGGAACTTGCTGGAAACGAGCCAGCAATGGTATTAAAAGAATTGTTTTATGAACACTTTATGGCACAGCCAGAAACTTCAACAGAGCTAGACGTACTATCTCTCCAAGAATTATTCAAACAATTTATTTCGTACAGCCCACAGCTACGCTTAGAGGAATTTGAAAACCTTTTAACATTAATTGCAGATGAAAAATTAAAACCACCTTCCATCTACATTATTACGCCTTTTACGGCTGTTAAAAACGAAACAATAAAATTCTTAAAAAGAAAAGACAATTGTTGGACGCTACTACTAAACACATTAAAACGAGAATTACGTCATGATGGTATTGATGAAGCTGCCGAAGCATATCGAAAACTATTAATAAATATTGCACAACAAGAAAATGATTGGTATAAAGATTGGGTAAGTGATAATATTGGAACCGTTCATACATTTCAAGGGAAAGAAGCAGAAGTGGTTTTCTTCATTACAGGTACAGATTATACGAAGAAAACCGCTGCAGAATGGGCGTGTAAGGAACCCAATATTTTAAATGTTGCAATCACACGCGCTAAGAAAGAATTTTATATAATTGGAGACCTCCAATTATTAAAAGAATATCCAAATTATCAGATCATATTAAATAACCAATTAAATACGTAAACATTCAATATATGCACACACATGCCGAATAAAATACATTTCATATTACTTGAAATAGTAATATGAATAAATTCTCTAAAATCAAAAAGATTCCATTCAAAACTAAACTTACAAATAACAATAAAGGATACGAACGACATTCGTATCCTTTTATATTTAAGAGACTGAAAAGTGTTGGCTTGAGCTAAAATTTGATAAAAACAGTACTTTTTTAATTGAAAAAACATACATCTTGAACAAAAAAACAAGTAGTTACCAAATCTTGATATACATACCCTCTATGAGCTGCATTTAATGCCATTTGTTTTTAGCTCCTTCTATATTAATCATTGTATATTGCTTTTCAAATACCACTATTAAATATGAGTCCTTCCATATATCCATGGTTAATACATTACAAAAAATAAAAGACTCCGCCCTATTTTAGGCAAGCTCTTTCATAAATCATTGTATATGATAACCTGTAGGATGCTTCATAAAAAATAATTTGACACTCAAAATGACCAACTTCTGTTTACTCCCTTTTGTAAATCGCCTGATCAAGAAGATTTCTTGCGACATAATAAAGATTACCTTAAGTTCTCAAATTATAAAAAGCGGCTGTCGATACGATCGACAGCCTAATTAGAATATTTTAATATATTCTTTCATACCGCTCATGATTTGGTCCATTGGGCTTCACGCCGTGCCACCTTAAGTTAGGGAACATACCATTATCAAAAGCTTTCTTAAATTTTTTCCCTAATGTTGTGGGCGAACCGATAGAGGCCCATTGTGCACCATAAATTTTTTTCAACTCCATTACTTGGTTAATTGGCATTTGGGAAATAGCTGTTTTCGCATTTAATATTTCTTGATTTGTCAAATCATCACACCTTCCAAGGTCGTATCTTTTTTAGTTTCCTTTGTCAGTAGCTTAATTGATAAGTACTAATCAAAGATCTATTTTAAATTACCTATATTTTAAATATTAACTTTGCGAGATCCTGGTATGTTTTTAAGCGCTTGTCCACTTCAGATACATTCCAAGCGGGAATACCATTAAGTTCTCTGGTAAGCCTTATATGAGAATCCTTATAAGTTTGTTGTTTTTTATCAAATGGATCATTATGTACAGCTCTATTTTCACCAGGTGCCCATATACTTAAATTCCCTAATTGATTTTTTAGTGGTTCTAATGTGGGATCAACAGTTAGAGCTGTTTGCGGATAAATGTGCTCAATATCAATATTCGAAACATCGTGAACTGTACTCTTTACCGGCTTCAGCTCTGCTGGTCTAGGAACTTTAGTATAGGAATTATAATAATATTCCAGAGTAGACAAGAAATATCTAATCTTTTTAATATTATTTTTATTATAAGTTAATCGATTCACAAGCGCTTTTTCAAAAACATTATCATCAGCATAATTACTGATTAGATTTCTAAGATCACTTTTATAATCATTAATATCAAAAGTAATTGTACTCTTTATTTGTTTAATATATTTATCGTATATGGCATCCAAGTTGTTGGCTCTTAAACCGCTAGCTGATATATATCTAAAAGCAGCTTTTTCAGTCACTTGTACTACATCATTAAATGTTTTCTCATCAACCAGGTCATAAAGGGCTAGTAGAAATGGGATACATAGTGTATGTTTTAATTCATTAATTAACAGATATAACCTGTTTTTATCCCAAGTCGTTAAACGTACAGCTGAAGTTGGATATGGCCATATGCCATCGTTTATATTCTCATATACATCATATTTATCCCTTATATCGGAAACTCTGTCTGCTAGAGCTATCTGATTAGTTGCGGTTAACGGTAATGTAAAACTAAAAAATGTTTTTTCAAATTGTCTGTGTAAATGATTGTTAGTTACATTGGCCGTATGTGAACTAAGATATGACTTTAAGAATTTCTCTGCATCTGGTTTACCTAGAATATAGTCCCAATAATCGCCTACATCATCTTGAAGTTTTGAATTTCCTTCAAGCATTTCTAAAGTGGTGGATCTAAGGAAATCCCCAATAGCCAATTCTTTCCCTCGATCGTTTAGCACCTCAAATAACTGATATGCTTCATCTAAATTATCTGTAATAATATTAATTACAACAGACTTGTCTAAAAGATTACCTTTAACTTCTTGTAATTTTAGCAATTTATCATGATTAGATATTGTAGTATCATTGAGAATTGGCTTAATTAATAGCTCATAAATTTTTTTCCAAGCTAGTGATAACTTTCCATGTGAGACAGAAGAAGGTGTAGTAGGTCTTCCCACCAATAAATCCTTAAAGAAATCCTTATCAATTTTAGATAATGCCATTCTTGACTCAATCGTTGGTGGGAAATTTTTTGTATCCTTATAAGTTAAATGATTACGGTCTAGCTCTTCCGCAATAGTATTAGCGGAGTCTTCTATAACCGTTTCACCTTTTTTCTTTGCATCTTTAGCAAGCTCCTCAAATGCATTTTTTAATTGTCCTATGGTTAGAGTAAATGTGGCCAGTCTTTGCTGCCCATCTACCAACCTATAAATACATCCTGGTGCATTCTGGGCTATCTCCTTGACACTTAATATCCCTCCGAAGAAGTACTCTTTTTGTACTGACAGTAGATCTTTACAGTAAGAAACTACCTCCTCTTCTTCCCAGCTATATGCACGTTGATGTTTTGATAGATGAATAGGAAACCTATGATTAAAGACTTGACCGATAGTTTGTTTATCATTATCTATAATTGGCAATTTTCTTATCTCCTTATATCTGCTTTATTAACAGAACACAATTTATATTTTAATCTTTACAGTGTAGAAAGTACGCGTTTTTTCAAAATAACTTACTTATTAGCGTACCAATTATCTCCCCCAATAAGAGGTTAATAGTAGTCAATATTACCGAGAATAGTCACTTACTTTCATTAGTTCGAATATGCCTTGTGGACTCAATCCATACATGTCCTTAATCTTCACATTGGTTTTCAACACACCTGAAGCAGCTTTTTCTGTAATCGTATGCATAATATCTACTTTTCTAAGTGTTGATCGATGTAGTAAAACAAAGTTCTTATTTTCAAAGGCTGCTGCTTCCTCAGCGCCCCCAAAAAATCCCTTCATACCATTAAAACCTTGGATGCCCTGCATAGTTCAGGCCATAAATATCAACTAAAATGCGAGCCAAGTCAAACTTATTACTATCTTCAATAGTTGTTGGCTTCCCGCCCAAGATTGTATAACGATTTTCTATTGCTTCAAACCCCAAATAGATGTCTCGCATATTCCAATGTATCCAATTAAAGGCTTTATGAGATTTTGCAAGAGTAAAAAACTCTTTCAACATTTCTTTTTCTAGCATATCGTAGTCATTCTCAACATGAGAAAATTCAATATTCTTATTCTCAGCAACATTTTGTATAGAAAAAGACTTTGTTTGACCTGTTTTGAAATACCGTATAGCAAAGGAAAGGATAAGTAAAACCGATTACTTACCCTTTATTCCTACATAGCAAATACTTTAGTTATATCATTAGCAAATTGGCAATAAGGGCACTTTAAGCCGCTTTTTTTAGGCGAAGCAGGATGTATTACATTGGCATTCTTGAAAAAATGCATCCTTAATATTATGAGTGTAATTAAAAATGAAGTAATCGAAACTATATAGATGGTTATGGTTAATTAATCTTCATTGAAGACAATTATCAGAACTCCCTACGTAACCAACTTTAAACCCATTTACATTATTACCAAGAATGTAAACGCCGGTTCTATTTGGTTGACTAACAACACTTTTAACAATTTCTGGTGTGAACTTCCTTGGAATAGCGAGCATATTACAACTGCTCCTTCTCTGCAAGGCTATTTATTGCTACCCCCAATGCTAGACCCCACTGGGAACGTAACTGGCTAAGCACTGTGTCATTATTATCGAAGAAGGACTCGGACTTAGCATAGCTCAATAATAAAAGCATAAACGCGCGGCGTATCTTTTGTTGTTCAATAGTTTTAGTTCCCTCGTAAATATCAGACTCCTCATCCATTGTCTCTATGCTTCCACATAAAGGCTCAAAAACTTCCTTGTAGAATGGGTGATTAATATTTAAGTTGACAACAATATGCCCTAGTAGATGCTTAGTTTCAAAAAAAATGGACTCAGGGTACTCTACAGGTACAATACTGTAAGGTTTTTCCTCTAATTCTTTTCTTCGCTCCTCAACAGTCTTTTCTTCGACCCCCGTTTTGGACGCTGAAGCTGCCAACTTATCAAATTCTTTATTGGCATCCTCGCGTGATACATCTAATCCACGTTTTCCTTTGGCCATAATCTTATCTGCTTCAGCCATTGCATCTTCTGCACCGGCAAATATGCCTGATTTTTTCGCTTCTAAACGTTTGTGTTCACGACGGTCACGCTTAATTTCTTCTCTGAGGGATTTAACAGCCTCAGAAATAATTTCTCTAATTTTGTCACGTAGCGCAGTAACTGGTTCTGCTCCACGTTTGATGTATCGGACATGAAAATAATTATCAAGTTCGGGCGGGAAGGATATCTCACATCCCCACCATCTATCAATATCAAGTGATCTTGCCTGACCACGTTTCCCTATAATATATGGAACGTGACCATATAAAACCTCCCGATTTGCTCTTAGAATAGAGACCCCTTCATTTTCATGAATTTTTCGTTCAGTAGCAAATTTACCGCCGCCAGATTGGTCTTTTATACGCCACTCTTTAGGCAATAGGGTCATTGTTATTTCAACATCTGCGAACTCACCAGGTTTATCTTGTATCTCAATGGGGATCTTTACCGTTCTTCCCCAAAGCCTTGCTTTCAATTTTGTTTTCGGGTCTTCTAAGCTCTTAGGATCCACTTCAAATCGTGTAGGTCCTAATCTGTATAACGGGTCATGCAGATAAACTTTTTCTTCATTAATGGTAATGTTAATTCCACCATAAATGAATTTTCTGAAGGTCCTTCCAATATAGCTGGATAAACCTTTAATTTGTTGATCAGCTGCTAGAGCCTTGTCATTAATTTGATCGTATTGCAGTCGGTCACAATTTTTTAAAATAATAATTGTGCCGGTACTATTTTGAAGAAATTTACTGTACTCTGTAGGCGGCTCCTTATATTCTGGAAATGGGATATACGCTTTCTCTGGATCTTTAATCACATCCAGGTCTAAGTACGTATAGTAAAATGCCCCATCTTTCTTGTCACGTGAGTATAATTCTAGCCGCCTTGCAAGTGAGATCCCACCCAAGGTTAAGCCAACTCCAAACCTGCCAATTCCCAGTCCGCCTTTCTTACTAGGGCGTGGACTATCACCTAGGATAAGCGCTCGACTAATTACGTTGTAATCCATACCTTTACCGTCATCGATAACAGCAATTTCATCCATGACTTCGGTAGTTTTTCTACTATTCTTACCTTTTGAGTTAATCGTTTTAGTCAATATATGAATATTATTTGCCTCAGCTTCAACTGCATTATCAACAATCTCTCCAAGACCGCTTGAGATTTCATATTCAGCATATCGCAGCGACTCATACATAGTTCCTGGCTTTACCAGGGATGCGCCTTTATCCCCAAAGAGTGATACAACATCATCCGTAAAGAGCTTCTGTTGACCATACCGTTCAATGGGTAATTCCATCTGTCCAACGATAACCTTTTCTTTTTCTTTGCTCATTTTACTTCACTTCTCCTTTGTAATGGTATGCGAGCCAATACAAAGTGCCCATACAACACAAATAGACCTGCTTATTTAGGCAGATCACATAGCGTTATATGGGCAAAAAGGTAGTATGGTAGCTTCACCTTGGCTATTATTCAAAGATGTATATAAGAAATGAATGTAATTATAGTTGTGGTTAGCTTTTATCCTTAACCATTTTTGACCCACAGCCCCAATGGGGTGCTATGAGACCTGTGTCGGACTCGCTAAGAATAATTTACCACCATTTGTAATAGTTGTAAAGGGGTAATTCAAATAATTCTTAAAATTCTTTTTTGTATAAAAAATCTTATACTTAAATTAAGTAAAATTAAATATAAGGAGGCAACAATCATTAAACCTCTTCAATTATATGAAACTTATAACAGGAAAATGGTACATGACATTTTCGATCCCTTTTCTTCTTTTCATTCTGGAACAGGAACATGGGGCGGCCAAGAAATAGTTAAAATTCCAACCCGAAGTAAAGACTATGTTTTCTTTGTTACCTTCAGCAAAAAGCAGGGTGACCATCAATTTAAAGAGGCAATTACGGAGGAAGGAATTTTAACTTGGCAGTCACAGCCAAGTCAAAGGTTAAACAACCCTAATATAGTAAACTTTATAACCCACGATCATTTTACAAGTAATATTTATTTGTTTTTACGGACAAGAATCCTAAATCCTACCACAAAAAAAGCAGAGCCCTATACTTACATGGGGTAGCTGGCATATATAGCGCATGATAATACACAAGAGCAGCCTGTTCATTTTACTTGGCAAATTCTTGATTGGCACATCGATGAAAATACTTTACGAAGAATGGATCTATCCTTAGCGCCGATCGAGGGTGACCTAATAATAAACGAACACAAATCCAAATATAATCTTATACTGGTCGATCCGCCATACAGGAAGAATGAACGTAATGTAAATTCACCCAACTTTCAAGCCAGGCATATTAACTTCTCTGAAAATAATGTTATTAATAAATCAATTGGACTTGCAGGTGAATTACTAGTATTAGAAAGAGAAAAACAATATCTTAGAGAAAATGGCCGCGGGGATTTGGCTGATAAATTTTGGCACACCTCAATTAGTTCTTGATACCAATTGTTCTTATAGGAATAAAGATTAACAATGTAATACTGATAGGATACATTACCATTATTTTCACTCCTTTCAAAATCATAATTAACAACATTTAGTAATTATAATATAAAAGAAAAAATTTTTTTCCATTTAAAAGATTCTTTTTACATTATATTTAAAATCCCCCTTCATAAAAGAACATACGCTCTTTTATGAAAGGGGCAATCACAGTGTATAACTATTCAATCCTAACGAATAAAATCATCTTATGTGTAGTTCTATGAAGTTTTTACGCTTCCGTAAGTTGCATCAAAATGGGATTAGACCCTATGCATACTAAGTTAGCAGTAGTCGGTGATGTAAATAGAAGCGGTTCAATCGTTCTAGCCGCAACTCCACCCTTAAAAGCATTGGGTGTAAAGAAGAATGCATGGTTTGGTATTTAAGAATGTAAATCAGACTGTATTTGGTACTATGGAACATTATCCCTTATATTTTTCATTCCTACTGCTACTTATGTTATTTCTAAATTAATATGTTCATAATTAAAAAAGAGGGTGCTCGCAACTCCCTCTTTTTTTAGATAATTAAATATGCTCTCCATGATCCATAAACACTTCAATAGTTTCATTTTGTGATACGTCTTTTACATTAGTAAGACCAAAAGTAAAAACAGCGGATAACATCATCATTAATAAGATTGCTTTTTTCATTTTAGCGCCCTTCTTTCTATACTCTTTTTGTCTGCATCTAAAGCGATGTGTAAATACTTGCTGGCTTTTTCGTGATTTTCTGTACCATAGAATATATTACCTAAAAGATAAGCATATTCTTTCACCCAATCATATAATTCTTCTCTTTCAAAATACGAAATACCTTCCATGACCACCTTTTCTAATTCTTCTTGTGGTGCATAGTTATGTACTGCTTTTAAAATTTGAAAATGATGACGATAACATAAGTCACTAATCTTATAGCCATTCTCAATATATTCATTAGCATTATGATTGTGACCTAACTTAAAATGTTCTCTTGCTAAAAGAAACATCGTTTTAGCGTTGTTTTCTAATGATTCCTCTAAATGCTTAATTGCTAACTCTGACATGTTTTGACTTGCATATAAAAGTCCTAAATTGTGCTTTACACGTTTAGTAAGACTTTCGTCATGAGATTTTTGGAAAGTACCCAATGCTGAAAGTAAATATTCTTCTGCACTTTCGAAATCACTTAAGCGAGTGTGTGCCATCCCTAAAGTATTCAAACAAGCAGCAGTTTTTAATTCATACCCTGGACTAATTGAAAATACTTCATTTGCCTTCGTAGCAAATTGAATTGCTAGGATTGGTTTCAATATGTGATAGTAATGAACTGCAAGCCAATAATTAAATTCAGCTTTTTCTATTTCATCATGCATGTACTCTAAATACTTTTCAGCTTCTTCAAATTGCATTCTTGCTTCACTATGGTTTGCTGTATTAGTAGCATAAATTGCTTTAAATAAATGATGATAGTACTCTAAAAATGTTTCTGTAGGCTCTTGTAATGGCTCAATTTTATCCAAAATATCTTTTGAACTATCCATATCACGAATTAGCAGATTATACCGCGCATTCAATAAAGCATAGTAGACTAATATTGTTTGGTCTTCCTTAATATTATTGATTTTATCTGCGATCTCTTCTTTTATTTTATTAGACTGTAATACACGTTGTGAAATTATAGCTTGATACCAGTCGTTTAATAATTTTGTGATTTCTTCTTTAGAAATAATTTTAACATTCATATACGCTACCCCCTTTTGTTAAATTTTACCACAATATACTTGTTTATATAAATGATTTTTCGAATATTAAAACTTGATAAACTTTTTAGAATACTTATATTAAACATTGTTAATTTCAGATTTATTTAACTACCCCCACTTTAAATAATTATCTGTTAATCTTACCAATCCAATTAGTACAACAGTTAACATGATACACAGGGAAGATTTAATTGAATAGAAAATATATTTTGAATAACTTCCCTTAAAATTAGTATCAGTATCCCTCATTCCCTCGTCTACCGATTTTAATATCCGTATTTCTTCAAGTACACATATATATGATTTGATTTTATACGAAAAACCATGAATTATTAAAAATTTAGTTTCAGATAGAATACGTAGACCATAGGAGTTGGTGTTTCTTAATCCAGAATACATTACTGGGTCTTTTTTTATTAGTACAAGATATAAATCGTCTGTTTGAATTATATAGTTGAGAAGGAATGCTTAATAAAGAAGGAGGATTATGATGAAATATCAAACAATATTTCCCTCATTAAAAAAATCGCTTTTTATCTTTATACTTTCTTTCAGTATGTTAATTTTCACACTCCCTGCCTCTACCTTTGCACAATCAAATGACAATGTAATTTCTGGTGCAAATTACTATGTATCTCCAACAGGAAACGACCTCAATCCCGGTACATTAGATCAACCTTTCGCTACCTTTCAAAAAGCTGCTAATATCGCTAAAGAAGGAAGTACTATCTACATAAGAGGCGGAGTTTATAACCAAAAGGTTCGTGTGACTCATTCTGGTTCCTCAGGCGCACCCATTACTTTTCAAAATTACCAAGATGAAAAAGTCATTCTCGATGGCTCTAAGGTCAAGTTAGAAGATGATGGGTTATTTACAATAGAAGACAAAAACTATATTCAAGTAAAAGGATTAGAATTTCGCAATTTAAAATCAACAAAAGTTAACGAAAGCCCTATTGGTATTTATATCACCGGAACAGGAAGTTACATTGATGTTAGAAATAATTATATCCACCACATCGAAGCGAATGTAAAGAATGGAAATGCACATGGTATTGCGGTCTATGGTACTTCATCTAGTACACAAAATAATTTAAATCATATTGTGATTGATAATAACGAAGTAGCAAATTTGAAATTAGGATTGAGTGAGGCTATTGCTGTGAATGGAAATGTAGATTCCTTTGAAGTTACCAATAACAAAGTACATGATAACAATAACATTGGAATTGTTCTGATTGGACATGAAGGAGTATCTCCAGTAGCTACTTTAGATCAAGCACGGAATGGAGTTGTTCGTAATAACATTGTCCATCACAATTCATCCATCAATAATACGAGTTATAATGAATATTCAGCTGATGGTATTTACGTGGATGGTGGGAAGGAAATTATCATTGAGCAAAATCAGAGCTATGAAAACGACCTTGGTATTGAAGTAGCAAGCGAACATGCAGGAAAAAGCGCAAGCCAAATTACCGTTAGGGACAATACAATATCAAATAATATCATGAGTGGCATTGCAATTGGTGGGTATGACAGTCAGCAAGGATATGCCGAGAATAACACGATTACAAATAATATTATTTATAAAAATGACACAAAAGATCAAGAAAGTGGCCAAATCGAATTAAATTACGATATCCGCAATAATGTGATTACCAATAACCAAATCTATGCGAGTAATAGCCGTATTTTTATTAGCAATAATTTTAATAAAAACACTGGGAACAAACTTGATTACAATCATTACTATGGTGAATCCGATCAAAGTAATGGCTTATGGCAATGGAAAAGAAAAACATATAAAGGATTTTCATCTTATCAAGCAGGGATGAATCAAGAAGGAAATGAACAACATAGTGAATTTAGCAAATTATCCCCTTCGTTGAAACTAATTTTAAAATGAAGCAAATTTACTAAAATGACTTTATCTTAGCACACTTCATTTCCATCCCCCCTCTTCTATAAAAGTGATAGTAAAATAAAAGAAGTGTAAAAAACGTTATTCTTTCTAAAAAGATACTAGAAAGAATAACGTTTTTATGAATTTTTCGATTCAACAAAAATTATAACTTTTTGCTGAAGAATTACAGCGATATTTAACAATTTCATACATAGACAATTATTCAATGGTATTATCTGTTCTTAAAAAAACTTGCACCAGAACCTTTCTTAGATACTAGTAGGTTCGGAGACTAAAATTGTTTTAATGGAATTAATCTCTTTTCTTTCATTAGTAGTTGGATCAAACCCCATTAAGTTACCAATAGCTGTATCAAAATTTTCAAGTGCTACCTTTTCCGTAATTAAATTCGATAATTCTGGAAGATCTATAGCACAGGATAGAGCCTTTTCCATCATATGATGCGCTTCTCCAGTTCCAATAATTGTAATACCTTTTGATAGTAAATCAAACGGTTTAACCGTAAACTCATAGGTATCATCAAATCCCATTGGAATAAGTCTTCCGCCTTTTTCAATTAACGGATATGCCCAGTCTAGTTGATTACCTATGGCATCAAAAATCACATCGAACTTTCTTCCTTGATTAATCCGGTAGATTTCTTCTAAAGTAAGTTTTTGCGGATGATATACATATTTAGTTATTTTTCGTGCAGCTTCTGTTCTAAAGGGACCAATTTCTGTGGCAACTGTAATTCTAGAAAGCTTTCTAGCAATCATCTGAACTAATAGTCCAATTGGCCCAGACCCTAAAACTAGAACGGAGTCATCTGGTTTTATATTAGCTTTTTCTATAACGCTAAGAACACATGAAAGAGGTTCAATTAATGTTGCTCTCTCCCATTCCATTGAGTCAGGTAATTTATAAATAAATCTATCTTCTCCAACGTAATACTCTCCAAAAGTCCCATGAGAACCAATTCCTAGCTGCCATTCATCAAACTCTTCGCAATAACATGTTAAACCTTTTCTGCAGTAATAACATTTCCCACAAAACTGAGTAGGATCAATTACAACACGGTCTCCCACAGTTACATTTCTAACCTCTTCTCCTACCTCGACTACGACTCCAACCGATTCATGTCCCATAACCATATTTGGAGCGGCATACATCTTCCCTTTTAATACATTTAAATCGGTCCCGCAAATCCCAGTACCATAAATCTTGATTTTCACATCATTATTTTTTTGTATTTGAGGCTCTTCCACTTCTTTATATTCTAATGCTTTATTTTCAGTCCATACCAATGCCTTCATACTTTTTCACGCTCCGTTTCCAATTAATTTTCTCCAATAAATTTTGGTGTAATTCTTTGGTAGAAGCTGCTATGCATGATTGCTGGTTAGTATAACTGAGATCTGTTAAAAGAGTTTCATCTAAAGAATTACCATATGCGTCAGTAATAATCACTCCTGCCTTTTTCGCTAGAAATACACTAGCAGCTATATCATATGGAAAGAGGTGTAAGACTTGACCATTTCCTACCCTTTGAAAATCTGTTAACAAATCTGGATAATCTTTAAGAAGTCTATTCCCGATATCTACATATGCATCCATTTGACCTGTAATAATTCGTGAAATAGAATAAGATGCACTATTAAATATAAATACACCACCATTATTTGCTGACTCATCAATTAGATGTCCATAAGCATCAATCATTAAGTTAGTAGGATGACCGTTAAACTCAAAACTCCAAAACATATTCTTAATATCTTTACCCTGACTTAAGTTTGGTAATTGGCTATTATAGCCTTCAAATTCAATGGAATTTGAAAAAATATCACTATACATGTAGTTACCTGTTTTCAGTTCCATTAAAAACGCATATTCAATATCTTTAATTTTAGAGTTGTCCTTGTATTTTGCTAAAGCAATAGAAATACAAGACATTTCAAGTCCTGCAGCTGCAGGACGTGTACCATCAATTGGATCTACAATTAAAATATATTGTGGATTTTCTCCAAAAATCTTAAGTCCACCATCCTCAGTATAGAATGCAACTGGTTCTTTCTTATCTGCTATATAATCTAGAACCGCATTTTCTGCTGCAGCATCAATATTAAACTGCGCGTCTCCACCTGGGGAATATCCATTTACCAAACGGTTTTTCAAAGTTCCCTTTTGACTTTTCACCTTATCATATACGTATTTTCCTAACTCAATAATATAGGTTCTCATTTGATCTCCTCCAATAGATGAGTTAATTTATAACACAATTCTTCTGCTTCACTTAGAGTAATAGTAAGAGGTGGACGAATTTTAAAAACATTTCCGTAGCCATATCTAGACGTTCTGATAATTATGCCATGATCCATAGCACGTTTTGCAATATGATTTGTAAGCTCAACATCGGGTTCATTATTATCTTTTACTATTTCAACCCCAATCATTAAACCTACACCTCTTACATCTCCAATAAACTTAAATCTATCTTTCATTTTTTCTAAACGTTCCATTATATAATTTCCAACCACAGTTACGTTGTCCAAAAATCCAGGTCTTTGTAATATATCAATTGTGGTACATGCTGCAGCAGACGCCATTACATTGGATCCATAAGTAAAAGAATGATGATGACCAGGCATTCCTACATACTTCTCTTCGGTAAGAATAGCTGCAACTTGGAATCCAGTTCCACCTAACCCTTTAGCTACTGTCATCATATTAGGTTGTACATCAAAGTAATCAGCAGCAAACATCTTACCTGTTCTACCAAATCCAGTTTGTATCTCATCAAAAATTAATGCAATATCGTGTTCTTCACATAATTTTTTCAACGCTTTGAAATATCCTTTTGGTGGAACAATATTTCCTCCATTTCCTGAGATCGGCTCAACCATAATAGCTGCAACATTCCCTGTACTTGCATATTCAATAAAATCATTAATCCTCTCCACACATAGCATTCCACAAGAATCAGATTTTTGATTATAAAAACAACGCATGCAATAAGGGTCTGGAACTTGCAATCCAAAGGAAAATTGAGGTGGGAATGGTTCTCTTCGAAAAGCATTTCCTGAAAGAGCTGACATCATATATGTTTGTCCCAAATGGCTGCGGAACAAAGAAATAACATCACGTTTCCCAGTATTGTATTGTGCCATTTTGATAGCACCTTCATTTGCTGCTGAACCACTGCTAACTTTTGGGTGTGCTCTTGTGAGATTGCTAGGAGCAATTTCAACAAGTTTCTCTGCTAATTTATTTACGGGGTCTGTTTGATAGGATGAAGTAACATGAATAAGATTATCCATTTGACTTTTTACTACGTCGATCACTTCTTTATTACTGTACCCTAAATTCAAATTGAATGTAGCTGATGCGCAGTCAAAATATTTATTTCCATTCTGATCGTAAAGGTAGATACCTTCCCCTCTCTCCATAACAACATCGTCTACTTTGTAATACAGACTGTCAGGATTTGTTAAACTTTTAACTTTACCATTCATTTTTACAACACTCCTATTATTTTAGTAATGTTAAAATTTGTTTGTCAGGGGCCCCACCTAACAAATAATGGATTATGACTATATTTACTTATGCACCAAAATTTGAAAATTGTTATTAAATAACAGTCTCATAATATAATGTGAAATATCCATACTACAAGTTAATTTAAAGTAAATTATGTTGAGAAAGTAAAAAATAATGAATTTTTAGAAAAAACAAAATAAAAGGTAGTATAATTAAAAATTATTAACATCTAAAAATTTAATTTTTAAATTTTAATTTTTTCTATATAACAATATTGGTAATATCTAGATATTAAATGTTTAGTATATGCAATTGATTTAAACAATAAATAAATTACTTATAAGGGGGAGAGATAGTTGTTAAAACGTTTACTTTGGATAAGCTTCTTTTCGTACATGTTAATCGCTTTTACCTTAGTCATCATTGGTGCAATGCTACCTGAGATTCTACTTCACTATAACCAAAATTATAGTAATGGTGGTTTACTCATCTTTGGTCAATTTGTTGGGTTTTTATTTGGTGTACTTAGCATGCCTTTTCTAGTTAGAAAACTAGGACGTAAAAATGTTGTTCTCCTGGGTTTAATTATGATTAGTGTTGAACTTTTTTCATTTTTTCTACCAAATTGGTATTTTCTTTTTCCATTAGTCGGGTTAGCAGGATTCGGGGCTGGATTAGCGGAATCTTGTATTGGCACAATCATCTTAGTTACATTTCAAGAAAAACAAGCCTCAGCAATGGGTAAACTAGAAGTTGCATTTGGATTAGGCGCACTATTTATGCCACTTTTCTCTAGCATACTTATAAGTAAGGGGATTTGGGAATATGCATTTTTGATATTGGGGTTGAGCTCATTTTTAGTTATGGTTGGATGGAAGGTATTGTCTTTTGGTGAAGTAGATGAATTTCTTATAAAGAATACAAATGTCAATACACCTGTTAATAAAACAACTGGTTCTTATACTAAAAAGACGTTTTTAATCATTACATTTTCTGCAATATACTTCTTCTGCTATGGTGGGAGCGAAGTATCTATTGTTCATTTTTTACCTTCACTTTTCATGGAAGAGTGGGAAGTCCCTAATTCTCTTGCGACACTGACGGTAACTGTTTACTGGACGGCAATGGTAATAGGGCGTGCGTTAACAGGCTTTATCTCTGAAAAGCTTACCTATAACAAGTTTTTACTTTCAATTAATATTGGCGGCTTAGTTGTACTTATTTTGCTAGCCATTAGCGGTAATGTTTGGTTAGGTTTCTTTCTATGCTTCTTTCTGGGTTTATTTATGGCAGCAATGTTTGCGATTGCCTTAATTATCACAAACCTATATTTTCCTGGTCAAACAGAAAAGACAACTAGTATATTATTAGCTACAAACGGCCTAGGTGGCTCGTTGATCCCAATCATTATAGGACAAAGTATGGATAAGTACCCTGTCCAAATTACTTTCTGGCTATTTGCCTGTATCATGTTACTCATGCTCATATTGACAATTGGAATTCAAGTTTTAGGAAATACTCATTTATCAGTTATACGAGAACATGAAAACAATCATAAAATTTAGATTCTAGAGTCTTGATGCAAGTATATAAAGAAGGACAAGCATAATCGTAGATTTCCGTTAAACCATATTTTATAACACCTCCGGGTTAAAAATCCCGTGGATTTTCAATAAAGAACGGCTTAGTTTTTCATTTTGAGGATATTTGCCTTTCTTAACTTGATAATGATGTGGACCTTCAGCATTTCGGAGAAAACACATGCTAAGCAAAAAAATGAGCCGTCCATATGGACAGCTCATTTACATAATTTTAGTTTGTTAACTTTAGTCATTCACTATTAAAATACGTTCTTTGTCTAGTAACTCTAAGAATTCTTCTAGATATTCTAAGTTCAATTTGAATATCTTTTTCTGATTCATTAATAAGCTCCCCAATTTCACTTTGTTTAAAAGTGAGGGATTCTTATGTAAAAAATTCTATCAAATTCTAATTGATCAAGTCATCCTTCCTGTATATTTCTACAAAAAGAATAGTGATTTTTTTGAGCTATATGAATAGAAATTTATTTTAATTTAAATTACGCCTTTTTCCCTTAAGGTTATTTACTATATTAATAAGGAAAATTAGTCCACAGACAAGAAATAAACAAGGATGCACCCATGTTCTAAAATTAACAAGACTTATAATAAGCATTATAATGCAAAGGATACAACCTATAATATCAATGCTAAAAGATAACTTCCCCTTTATTGCTTTCATTTATAACCATTCCCTTCCAGATGCCACCTTTAATTTATAATTCTCAATATAATAATAATATACGTTTCGACTTTTATCTTTTTACATTTAATTACTTTTTTGGTTCTGGTGCAACAAATACCGTTATTGTGTGCACCCGGATAGCAAGATAGCAATTACCGATGAAATTAACAGTACACCTGAACAGATTGAAGAATCCACTACAAAAAAGCTAATGAAGCAAAATAAACAAAATATAGATTTGAATTATATTTCTCAACAACCAAAATTACTTAATGTGTCAAAATAATACTCGGGTTGGCACCCAATACCATATTACGATGGTTCCAGCCGAAGTAAGGTACCTTTGGGTGTCTTTTCTTTTGTTTGAAACACATTTTGGCAAAATTCCTGTATCTTTGTTGATTTACGCCTCACATAAACCAACAAACTTCGTATATATAATTTGTTACCCTAAATGGGTTGACAATACGAACAGTTATAGGAGGATTTTGTGAATGGTAAAAACAGCATGTGTAAGTCTTATTACTGGCATTCTTTTAATATGTTCAACAGGATGTGCCACTCAAACTGATTCTATTACAACTAAAACTCAATCAATAGATAATGGCACGTATACAACAAAAGAAATCACAGACGCATTTCCTGTAGGAACACCCATAACTACTTACATTCAAAAAGCAGAAAAACTGAACGTAAAACATCTCACCAGTATTACACTTACAGATGGTGGCGTTGGTAGAGTTCTGAAAGCAACAGATGGTTTTGTTGTCATATGTGGGAATGAAAAAGGAGTTTTTGATTTGTTAATATTTAAAACCATGGAAGATGTAAAGAAATATGAACAGAGTTTAAAGCGATAATTAATATCCTTGTTATGCCTTTTACACAGACATTGTCCTCTTGCTCTTGCTATGGCTTTTTTAAGTACAGTATAATTGCATCATGAATACACACACGTTATAATAGTCACCTAATTACATATTAAGAGGTGCAGAAAATGAATAAAACAGAATTAACAAAAGTAGTAGCAGAAAAAACTGAACTTACACAAAAAGATGCTGCAGCAGCAACACAAGCGTTATTAGATACAGTAACAAATGCGCTAGCAAATGGAGAGAAAGTACAGATTCTTGGTTTTGGTACATTTGAAGTACGTGAAAGATCTGCACGTACAGGACGTAACCCACAAACAGGTGAAGAAATGCAAATCGCAGCTTCAAAAGCACCTGCTTTTAAAGCTGGAAAAGAATTAAAAGAGGCAGTGAAATAATTATATACATTGAAAGGGTCCTGATATTCATATCAGGACCCTTTCAATAGCCTTTTTGTTCATAAAACAAAAAAGTATCATCCAATATATATTAGATGATTCCTCCTCTCCCACCTACCCACTAGGCTGTGACCCTTCACGTTCCTTAAGGAAGGAGTTTTCTTGGCTAAAATGATAAAAAGAAACATATACCTGCAGAAAATGAGAGGTTATGTTTCTTCTTTGAATAGTGTGTAAGATATACAAAATTAGAGTATATTTAGTACAAATAATCATTAATTTGTACTAGCTTTTCCTCATTTGACATTAGAAATTGAAATGGATGAGAACAGATTTGGAACACTATTCTCAAAAGCTAATGTGAAGGAAGGGATTAGTTCATGTATTCTTTCTTGCAGTGATTTCTTATCTACTTCTCCAAGTTCGTTCAAAAGTTCATTCCCCTCCGAAGTCTCATTCCCATTTATTAACATCCTTAACATATCTGAGTTAATGATTTCATGAGGCGAATGAACTAGCCCATTCATCATTATATATTTTTGGAGCATGGATGAATTCCCCTCATTCGCTTGCTTTACAGCTTGTTTAAGGTATAAATCAAAATATTTCTGTGCAAATTTCACACCTTTTAGTGGAACAGCTCCTACATGTTCAACACCTTTCCAACGTAAATCCGCAATTGAACTCAGCCACCATGCCGGCTCAATAGCCTGTTGCATACGTTGCAGCACCTTGTGTTCGAATCCAGGTTTATGAGTAGAATGTTCTTTTAAACAAGTATCTAACATTTCAGCTTCAATGGCGGCTACGGTCATCCCTTGTCCGTAAATGGGATCAAAGTTACAAAAAGCATCACCTAACACTAATAATCCAGATGGCCAATTTTCCATTTGTTCAAAATGTTGACGAGTTGACTCCTGCGCTCTAAATCCTCTTGGGACACTAATTGGTTCTAACTCTTTAATTAACTCCCTCATCATAGGGGTAACTAAAGAGTCCAGTTCTTTTTCATATTCTTTTGAATTGGTTGGTGGATAGTGCGTACCTCCAGCAACAAATAGTAGCGCTTGAGCTATGTTATCTTCAATATATAATAACCCTACAGCACCAACTTTTTTAGCAGGATCTCCTTCAGAAATTGCACTCAATTTCTCTTTGATATGTGAAGGTACTTTATAATATCTCGTGCTATATCCAAAATTCACCTTTAAACGTTCTGGTTCTGGAACATCATATCCCATAGATGTAAGCCATTTATTAAGTTTAGATTGACGACCACATGTGTCAACTACCAAATCAGTTAATACAGTTCTCTTTGTTTTTAATTCGTCTCGTTCTTGAATATGAATTCCAATAACACGCTTGTGATCAGACGAAGTTAAAAGACCTGTGACTGCTTGCCTTGAATGAAAATGTACATTAGGTATTTCTTCCACACGTTGGCGGATTGTCCATTCTAACAATGCCCGACTGCTTGCTGCACCTTTTCGTTCTATAACTAGTTCCAGTGCCCCATACGGAGAAAATCGAATCATTTTATCATTCTTGACATTATGGGCCCCTAGATTTAACAAATCATCAACATATCCAGGAAAGAAACGGTTCATAATTATTTCTCCACGTGGTAATACACGATGAGGATGAAAGTCTTGAGGTGTACCTGGACGTTCAGATGGTTTTTGAGGTAACTCATCTTTTTCAACAACTATCACTGTCTCAAAATAACTGGAAAGCACGCGTGCAGTAAGTAAGCCTGCAATACCAGCTCCAACCACAAGTGCCTTTTCTCTTTTTTGCTGTTGATATAGTAATTGATTATCCATCAATAATCTCCCCTCTTTCTAAAAAGTATGTTTGTTCAACATGAATCTATTAAAACTTTTCCAGAAATCAGAATAAACAAATGATGATTCTTCATTATTTTAGTAAGGAGCCTGTTGATATAATAGTTCATATAGGGAAACAAAAACAGATACATTTCAAAACACTACATTCCCCCCACAAGTGAGAAATAATTAACGTGACTAGTAGAATTGTAGTATCTGATTGCACTGGTCTTAAATAGTTTGTTTTTTCGGTTATCAATGTGTCAGTAAATCCAGCACATTTATCGTTATACTCTCAAACTCAGTTCTCTTAAAATATATATGTTTACATTTTTTAGATATACGATTTTAAATCCTTCTGAAAACCCAATAGACAAATGCCCCGGTATCATTATATTAAAGAGTTCACCCTAAATTAGTAATCTGTTGAAAAACTACTTTAGTCAACAGGTGCTTTAATTAAATACCTTTATTATCTCTGCAAAGGTATTTAAATTTCAAATACGTTTTTCAATCCTTTGAATCCAGTAAAATAATTCTTTTAAATAATAAGATCTCACTGCATAATAGAATACCTAAAGCGCTGTGGGTATTTCGTTTCTTTATGCCTGGGATCTGCCTTCATCATTCATATTATTAAAATTACGTTATCCCAAGTCAGAAAAAGTACACTTAAATGAGGATTTTTTTAACAAAATTCAAGTTCATATAACCTATATAAATGCCCACCGCTTATAATAGTTTTTTAATACTGCTTTATTCTCCCCTTAATATTTTTTATAATTTGCACCTTAAATGTATCACTTTTATTACCCTTATAAATATTTAGGGTTTTTAGAAATATTTATTTGATTTTTAGTAATATTAGGATTCTATTTTATCTAATAGAAACTAGAGGGTTTGAGAAAAGTATGTAATAATGCATAATAAATCAATCAGATATTATGATATACTTTCAAAGAGCTGATACAAAATTTCTTTAGATTGGAAAACTAAAGTCTTATCTACCTATTTGTGGGGACGCCTTATGGCGTCTTTTCTTTTTTAATATAAAAAACCCCCAAGCATTCATATGCTTAAGGGTTTATCAATTGAAAGGTAGAGCTGTTTGGAATTCCTTAAATTAAGAACAAAGCGGGATTACTCCTAAACCAATTAATAAAGCTGCAGCAAACGCTGAAATTGGCGCAGGAATCTCCGATACCTTCTACAACTAAAAAGTATTGTCCATTTACTACTTTAAAACAAACTAATTGTATGGCTAATCCTCCCTTATGTTAGGATTAATACATTATATTAAATAACCCCGTTATCGATATAATTATATAGTTTATTTTTTAGAAAATGTGTACAACATTCAGGGGAAGCACATTAAATTATCTTTCCCTTATTTTCAAAAGGACCTGCTCAATTCATACGTAAAAACATAAGGTAAATTAAATTGTATACACGCCGATCACGGTGATTTTTCGATGCCCCCATCATAATGAATCTCTCCTTTTCCTCTTTTTATCAATATTGGTAGGTAAAGAGGGGGCAGACACAAAAACAGGTTGTGGAGAAAGTCTTCTTCACAACCTGAGAGTAAGTTATATATTCAAATATGACTTGTTCTTTTAACTATTTAGTCTTTTATAATCTGCTATAGTCGATATAACTAGAATCATAATAAATCCACTGACCTGTTCCAATTCTTAGCCAACCATTCTTTTCTTCATATACTGTAACTTTTTCGCCTTTACTTGTCTTTCTAACAATAGAATAGTTTGTACCTGATCCGCTTCGAACATTTACCCCAATACCATTAATTTGAGCCGTTCCAATTACCTTTTCTACACTACCATTTTCAATTACTTGTAGCATATTTAGAATGAATGTTGCTGTTTCACCACGAGTTGTTGTTCCTTTAGGGTCGTATTGATTGTCACCCTTACCTCTTACAATACCTAGGCCATACAGTCTTTGTACGTCTTCTTTATATATAATTTGGTCTTTATCTGAGAATGGTAGGTTTACAACTGGTCCCCATATACCTTTATACTGTAAAGCCTTGTTTACAATAATTGCTGATTCTTCTCTTGTAATAGGTGTGTTTGGGTCAAAATAACCATCTCCTCTACCTTGAATGATACCTGCACTTGCAGTACGTTTAATACCATCCCGTAAAGTTGAATTTGCATCGTTTAGGTCTTTAAATGAAGCATCTCCAGCTGGCAGGTTTAGAGAGTTAGAGATTAATTGAGCAAATTCGGCTCTTGTTATCGCTCTATTGGGTGCGAAAATCCCGTTTCCTTCCCCTATCATAATCCCCCTTCTATTTAACTCTCGAATAGCTTCTTCATACCAACCTCCTGTAATGTCATCTTTTGGTTGATAAAGATCATTATAATACCCCTCAACGCTATTTACGAATACATCCCATTGCCCATTATTAATCATGTTAGCAGGGCAGATTTTACCGCTCCATTTTTGGTGTTTTACAATGTTATTTAACGGTACACCAGTTTCTTTCATTAAATAAGCTACAAGTTTCTTAGCGTTATCTACCGCTTTACTGTAGTTTCCGTCACTGTTAACTGCGATTTCAATTGCAATGGATTCTCTATTACCTGGACCATCACCATCTCCTGCATGCCATCCGTTCTCGTTTAATGGAAGGTGTTGATAAATCTCTTTATCGTCTACTGTAAAATGCCACGATGCAGCTCGGTCTGTGTTGCCTACTGCTTGGTTATAAAGGTATTGGGCGTGGTTTCTAGCACCTGCTCCTACACTTGTATTATCAGTCTCATGAATTGTAATGTACTTTGGACTCATATAGTTTTGAGGGCGAATATTATCGTTACCTGCTGGTACAATCCATTCAGTGAATGGGACACCATTTATTGTACTAGAGGTGCTAGGTGATATGGGAGACAAACTACGTTTTGTTCTGTTTGAATTGTTAGGAACAGTTAGTGTACCTGTTTCTTCATGAATACCTTCTGAACGTTGAAGACTATCTACTTTTTTATTGTCGACAGTGCCTCCACCACGTCCGTCTACCTCTTTAAAACTAGCTTCAATACTTTTTAAAGCCTGTTCATCTGATGTTGTTTTACTTTGTTCCTGAACGTTTGTAGATTGCTTATTGTTTACTAATTGTTGTTCCTCTGCAAACGATACCAATGGTGAAGATAATACCGTTAATCCTGCCGTGAATGCTACTACTTTTTTATTAAATTTAATGTTCATTTCTATTTTGGTATACCTCACTATTTTATAGATATACCTTCCTCCTTGTACTTCTTTTAGTGTGAATATTAGTTTAAATAATGGTAGCCTGAACCCTCAAAATAACAAATTGATTTTACATTGCATATGTCAAACCGACATCTATAAATCCTACTTGAAATGTTAGTACTTTAGAATTATAACACAGCACGGTTGCAATACTTCCAAGACTCTTGCAAGTAATCTCCTAATCTTGGATATACTGATAGTATGACTCTAAAAAAGGGCATGATCACATCGCTATCAAGCTAAGATTATACAATGTCAAGTATAGTAGTGATTATTTCTTTTTTTTAAAAGCCAAACTTAGAGAATTTAAAGGTTTGCATGCGAAATAAACCCTATCGGGTTTCATTTTTTGAATTAGGCCGCTTAATAGGTCATATTCAAGTTGAATTTTCATCCCAGCAGTATAGCTACACCTCCAGCCCCAGGATAAATGGTTGAAAATATATCTGAAAGCTGAAATGCAGTGGAATCTAAAATGCGAATACGCTTGAAAATAGAGGTGTATGGAGAAGAAAGTGGTATAGATGAAGTTAATTTTTTATTTAGAAGGTTAGTCAATATATGTTGTAAAAACTGAACGGCTGATTTATTAAACCTTTGATACAGTCCTTCCGGACTGATGAGTACTTCTGTGGATGCTTCTAAACAGCTAGATAGCTGCGCTAAAGAGGTTGTAGCGATATTTTGACTTATCCATATACATAAAGCGACTAAATCTTTTGCTTGGTACTTACTGGATCGTTACACAAAACCGACATCTCTAGCAAGAGTTCGTAAGATATTTGGGGATAAAAAGCTTTGAATCTCCTGTGCGAATAGTTTTAGTTGGTCAGATACAGAAATAGACATACAAAAAACGCCATCCTCTCTTATGATTCTACAGAAAGGATAACGTGTTTTTTGCTTTATGGATAGTGCAATACCTTAGTTCCTTTTATATATTTACATAATTAGCGAAGGAGGATCTATACTTTCTCTAAAAAACCGCTTCTCTTTTATAGCGAAGCGGTTTTTTTATGAATACAACTATGAATTAACTTTAACTGTTCTGTTTATATATCTTTTCACTTTTGTTTTCCATGTGATGTATAATGCTTTCTCCTTCAACATCAATGTTAGGTAAAATTTTATCCAGCCATTTTGGCAAGTACCAGGCTGACTTACCCATGAGAGCCATGACCGCAGGTACGATTGTCATTCTCACGATGAATGCGTCGAAGAAAACACCGAATGTAAGAGCCATGCCTATGGATTTAATGATGCTATCAGGTGCCAACATGAATCCAATAAATACAGACATCATAATTAATCCTGCTGCGACTACAACTTTACCGCTCTCTCGCATTCCTTCTAAAATAGCTCTCTTCGGGTCGCCTGTATGCGTATATACTTCCCGCATCTTGCTCACTAGGAACACCTCATAGTCCATGGCAAGTCCGAACAGGATGCCAATCAGAATAACAGGCAAGAAAGCTAAGATTGGACTGGCAGCTGGGAAACCAAATAAACTTTGGAAATGCCCATCCTGCACGAAAAATACCACGGCTCCCAACGTAGCACCAAGAGAAAGTAGAAACCCTAATACTGCTTTTAATGGAATGAGCAGAGATCTAAACACTAGAACTAAGAGTACATATGCAAGTCCCACAATTAGAGCAGCGAAAACTGGCAAGGCATCACTCAGCTTTTGCACAATATCAATATTCATTGCTGCTGTGCCCGTTACCATTAGTTCAATTCCATTTTCTTTCTCGGACTGGTTTGATTTGTCCCGAATCGCATTTACTAAATCCTTCGTCTTTGTATCGTCAGGTCCTGTTTTTGGTGTGACGGAAATCATATAAATCTTTCCAGAAGGACCAGGGATAGCTGGTGTCACACTTTTCACGTCAGATAGGTTACCCAATTCTTTTGTAATAGTGTTCATAACATTTTGCGTTTCAGCTGTTGCTTCCTCCGATTTAGCCACTACCGCTAAAGAGGCATGAATTCCTTCTCCATATGCTTCCGTCAATAAATCATATGCTCTTCGTTCTGTCGTTTCTGTGGACTTTGATGTTCCATCAGAAAGCAGCCCAAGGTTCATATGGAAAAATGGAATCGTAAGCACTGCAAGTAGTCCGATGGCGAAAATCGAAACAACCAGAGGACGTCTTACGACAAATTCCCCCCATTTATTTGAACCAGTGCGTTTCTTACCTGCCCCAGTCATCTTTTGCAAGAATCGATTTTGTTTAGATGGGGCAATCTTATGGCCGATAAGTCCTAATATGGCCGGTAATATGACGACGGAAACCACCACAGCTATGAACACAGTAAAAGCAGCGGATACGCCCATCGCTATTAGGAATGGAATCTTTGTAACAGACAGTCCCAAAAGACCAATAATAACAGTTAATCCCGCAAAGATTACGGCACTTCCCGCTGTGCCCGTTGCAATGGCAATAGATTCTGGCACAGAATCTCCTTGTGCGAGCTGCTGTCTAAAGCGATTGATAATGAAAAGCGCATAGTCAATGCCTACTGCGAGTCCCAGCATGGCAGCTAATGTTAAGGAAACAGATTGGATTTCCACATAATTGGTTCCAATCATGATTCCTAGCATTCCAATCGCTAATCCAATTATCGCAGTGAGAATCGGCAGTCCAGCTGCTAGAAAAGACACAAAAGTAAATGTCAGGACTACGAAGGCAACAAGTACTCCAACAATTTCAGTCATACCTGAAGTCTCTGAGTCGGAAAACTTAATATCGCCTCCTGATAGCTCCGTTTGAATGCCGGCATCTCTTGTTGTTTCAATACTATCTAAAATCTTATCCTTAGAAGCTTCTGTGACCTTTTCCGCTTTCACTTTGTACGTAACAATTGCATATCCGATTTTCTTATTTTCACTAAGGTTCTGCAGTTGCATCGGTGCTGCCACAGAATCAACAGCTGAATCTTTTTTAATCTCACCTAGAACTTCTGCAATTTTCTGTTGTACTTCCGCTGACTCCAAGGTTTCGTTTTTTGGTGCTTGAAATACTACTTTTACTTGTGCACCTGCTGGTTGCATCGCTTTAAACTCTTTTTCAATTACTTTTCCTGCTTTATCTGCCGGTGTATTCGGAATGCTCATTTCATCATTGAAAGAGGAACCCATGTTGACTCCAATAAATACAAATGCAATAAGAATTGCGAGTGCACTGAATACAACCTTTTTCCTATGATTTACTGCCCAATGTCCTAACTTATAAAGATATTTTGCCAATTAAATCTCACCCTACTCTCGTTGAAAATTTGTCTTGTTCTTACGTTGTAATCTAGAAACGCACAAACACCAAAAACACATATTATTCATATAAAAGGATTTTAAAATGTTCATTGTAAATTGTATCGGTATATCCCTACCTATTTATAGCTTGCAAAATGGCGGAAAATTGCCAGTAGGAAACAAAGAAAATGGTACACATTGACAGCAATGATGGCCTTTTATACAATGACATTATCACTACACTAACAATTGTACTTACATGTGTAAGTATAACAGTGAATTTTCATCTTTCAAGCACTATGTGATAATTTGCACTTAAAACGAACAGAATGAAGGGATGTGTTAGCTTTGAGGAAGTCAAGAGAAGACAGTATACACTCTCAGAGATACATTATGGAGGCATTGAGCGCACTGTTGCATGAACATAAACTGCAAGATATAACCGTAACAGCTATTTGCAAAAAGGCTGGAGTTGCCAGAGTCACATTCTACAAATACTACCGTAACGTTTACGACGTCGTACAAGTATCAGTGGATGAAATTGTTCAACAATTCTTGAAAGAGGTTGATAGTTTGGATCCGTATGAAAGTATGCAGCTAATTATTGAATATATTATAGAGGGCTTTGTGTCTGCACAGAAGCCGTCAGGAAAGTTAATTGATGCAAATATATCTAGTATGATGCTTGATTATTTGAATTACACAATGGAAAAGGTTTTTCAAGCGGATATTACGCGCAATCATGACATAAGCAGAATGCAAATCCTGTTTTTAGCAGGCGGTATCTTTAATATTGTTAACGATTGGCTTAAAAGAGGAGCAAAAGAATCTCCCCAAGCACTTGCTGCAAAAATATACGAGATTCTTCCATATGGGACAACAGATACAAGGAATTTGGCAAATTCATGATGCAACTGTTCTACCTTTGATTACATCTAAAAAAATGGGCATCACATAAATAGCTGTGAGTAGTTCATCTAACTATAAACGACCGTTTTGGGTTAAAAAAGCAAAACCTTCTTTCATATAGTCTCGCCACACATCCATCAACTTAAGATCTCATAATACCCTCTGTACGAAAAACGGGTGCATTTTGCTCGCTTTTTATTGTTTTGGGGTACTCGTTCTTTTTAAGTTGATGGGCATGGGGTACCGCCACATCACCATCAAGCTAACAGAACAGATTACCCCCTAAACGAAAATTTTGTGTCTTTTTTTAGCGCAGAAGTTCATTATTATCGTTTTTTATGTTCCTTAACTTGATAGAGGTGTGGTGGATCCCTTTTTTAGAAGTAAATACTTCTAAAACCTTGAAGTATTTGAAAATCAATTTTATCTGCTTTTGTCCTTTGAATTATAAAATCTAATCCATTTTTGGTATTGTCCGCATATTTAGGCATCGCTTCAAGAGTATCTGTCAATGGTTTGTTGAAATCGTCCCAATGTATTGGAATAACAAGCTTCGGTTGTACTTTTCGTACAGTTTGCTTGTAATACGTATTTTGGAAAGTACTTTCCTGCTTTCCTAATACCCCTATTCCTAAAAACAAGACATCAGCTCGAATATCATCTAATACTCCTTCTATATAGTTAGCACTTGGTTTAACAAGGAAAGTTTTATTATTATGTGTAATCAAGTAATCATAAGAAGAGTCTTCATGATAATCTAGGGCTTTAGCAGGTTGTTTAAGTGGCTTTTTTATTTTTTCTCCTTCATCAAAGGTTGGTGAATGTTTCGATGGAAGGACAGTAACAGTAAAATCACCAAACTTCATAGCCTTATTTACTTCATATACAGACATCTGGTTCTTATTTATATCACTACCAATACCTATGTTAATTGCTGATTCTGAACCATATACATGTGTTCCAGTTCGTTTAGCTATATAAGCTAAATCAAACGCATGATCATAATGTGTATGTGCAATAAATAATCCCTTAAGTTTATTATTATCAACCCCTATTTGATTAAAAACTTTATCCACAGTATCTTCATCTGTTTTTATATTGCTGAACAACATTTTTGGTAAGGATGGCCTAGAAATAAAACCATCAATCATTAATTGTGTATTTCCATCATCAAATAGTAAAGATGATGTTCCTAAAAATGTGACGTTTACCTCACCTTGATTCAATACTTTTTGTGTTGTTTTTGGAGCATAATACTCCTTGTATTGTTGAATATCTGCTGAAGGTGTTAAAAACTTGTAATAAACGAAAATAGAAGCGATTATTACTAGTAATCCTATAAAAAACACCCTTAATTTTTTCTTAATGTGTATTTCAAAAAACATTCTCCTTTCTAGACAAAAGATATTTTTGTTTGCCTGTGCTAAATCCTCCTACTTGAGGCTACCACAAAGTATCTATAAAATTTTAAAAACGCCATCCTTTCCTATGATTTTACAGAAAGAATAGCGTATTTTTTCATATTAAAGAAATTTAGTTTTGTTAGCTTGATAGTGATGATATAGTACCAACAAAGAATTTTGTACTCTAAGAAAAATTTGAATCCAATAAAAACTTTCTGTAAGGTTCATTCCCTACAACTTCATTAAGAAATTTATAAATTTCTTATTTTTATCTTTATTTACTCATAAAATATCCAATTGTATAGATAATCCATAAGTGGACCGGGTAGAAAATATAAAACATATATTTTGTGAATGCATTATTTAAACCACGTTCCCCGTTATATAAAAAGAAGAACGGTAACGCAAATACCATCATCCATTGGTTATTAAAACCAAACAAACCCATGTCTGTAAAAATTTCTCCCGCCATAAGTAACGGTGGGACATCCATTAATGAAAATAATACATATGTGATAATTAACCATTTTTTCTTTTCTTTAAAGAAATAAAAGATCAATGTCATGAAGACGCCTATAAAACTTGCTTCTGTAAATATTCCTAATGTACCCAAAATAATTGTAGCTGGAATTCCGAGTAAATAGTTTTTTGTACGTTTCATATAATCAATGGAACATAATAATACTATCCCAAACCCAAGTGATAAGAAAATATTATTTGATAATCCAGCCTCTGTCGGGAAGATATATTGAATAATCGCTGAACCAGCAAACATAATTGCTGCCCACATAAATACACGTGTAGCATACTTTGTACGACTTCTTGTATAAAAGAATCCTTCCACTACAAAATAGAAGAAAATTGGTGCCACAATACGTCCTGGATGATGCATCCACATTGGCATACCTGGAATATAAGTATATACATGATCAATGACCATAAGGATCATTGCAAAAATCTTTAATTGAAAAGCATTTAATCTCATAAAAATATAAAACCTCCACTTTATATATTACTCAAATACTATTAATCCTTTAGGAGAACTATATTGTTTCTTAAATCAACGATATACTTATATAAAGTTTCTATAGTAAAAGCATCTCTTATTTATCCAAGGGGTTCTTTTTCATGAAAAGAACCCCTTGAAAATTATAAATACAGGTATACTTTCTATGTTATTTTTAGATCAAGCACCTATATTATTAGAAACATGCATTGTTAATTCAGAAGTTTTTTCAAATAACTTCGTCGAATGATGAAAAAGCTTATAACAAATAGCAATAAAAATATTCCTACGCCTATTACTGTGACTCCATAAAGTGCTGATGAAAAATGGTTACGCATTGCAAGCATTATTCCACATAGAAGAATAGATGCAAGTGTAAACGGGACAAAAATTAAAGTTGCCAACTCCTTAGTCACAACAGCAACTAATTCTTTCACAGAAAAGCCAAGTTTTCGGATTCCTGCATATTTTTCTTTTTCTCCTTCAAATGACGTTTGCAGATAGAAATAAAGAATACTCATTGCCGCGCTCAAGAAGATAAGGCTCAACATGAAACCGATAAAGAATAGAAGACTCACTGTCGTTTTTTCAATCTCGTAAAAATTAATTTTAGAAGAAATTAGGCGCTCATTTGGTATTGTTGAAATTTTAGAAAGAATCGTTTCGGACAAGTCGAGCTTTTCTGTCCAATTATCAATTTCATAAGCAAATACTTTAAATACAGGATAGTCAATAGTTTCATAAACAGCATCTGGGACGATATAGTACATCTTTTGGAAACCTGAAGTTAAAATATTTCGTTTCTCAAGACCCGCATATTTAAGTTTTCCTAACGGGTAGTCACGAATAAATTCTATACTTGGAAGAGCATAGTTATTTCCTGCTGCAACATAGTATTCATCATCCTTTAGTGAAATTGTCTTATGAAAACCAAGGGCATTATAATTTGAAACTGACATAAAGCCAATATTATGATTTTTATCTGTTTTAAATGCAGAATAATATGCATCGTATTTACCTTGTTTTGCTAATGCATTTTCAATAAATGAAATATCTTTCTTTTCAACTTCCGGTGCATTACCTGAGAGTGAGATATATTCAAAGCTGTACGGATCTATTGATTCTGCTCTCGTATTTATATTGTAATAGGAACTGTACAGTACATTTGTACATAAAAATACACCTAGCAACAAGATTGTTAATAAATAGATAAGATGGGAATGTGAGCGACCTTTGGCCTTTATGTTCGAAACGTAAAGCATATTTGTTTTTTTGTAATACGACGGTCGTTTTTGTAATACATGAATCGATACAAACATTCCCTGCGTGATAATAAAATATATGGCTAATAGCGAACTAACAAATAGTAAAATGTAATGGATGGTTCCAGATGATTCAACCCAATTCACTTCTAATATGAGCGATAGTGCTAAGAATACGCTGGTAATTACTGATAGTAACAACTTCCATGGTGCAGGCACAATTAATTTTTCCTGTGTTACATCTGCTTTTAACAGATGTACAGCTTCTTCTTTGTTAATAAAACGTGTGATAAATTTAGAAACGATACAGAATAAAATTGCAAATAAAATAATAGTTAATGCGATAGCTTGTATTGGTATATACATACCAAAGCTATTCACTTGTAACACCCTTTTGGTAACCATTAAAAACAACGGGGCGATTACAAGCCCAAGCACAATCGCTTTTATAATCGCTACACTAGCAATAAGCATATTTTCTCTGAACACCATCTTACGCACTTGCTTCATAGATGCTCCAGTAATCATAAAAATGCCAAGACTTTTTGTTTTCTTTTTCAAAAACGAAAACATCGAATAAATGATGAAAACGAATGAAAAAATATATACAATACAGCTCGTAAGTATCATTACAAGGCTAAGTGTGCTTCCTGTTTGAATGCTCGCTAACATAGGATGAAATGCTACAATCGAAAATAAGAAAAATATCAAAATGGAAAATACACTGCTTAAAAAATAAGAAATATATGTCCATTTATCGCGCAAAATGTTTTGAAGGACAATATGATTAAAACTCATGCTGCCCACCACCTAAAAATGTAAGTGTGTCCATAATTTCTTGATAAAACTTCTGTTTATTATTGCCTCGATGCACCTCATTATAAAGAATACCGTCTTTTATAAAGATTACGCGATGTGCAAAACTAGCAACATAGGCATCATGTGTCACCATTAAAATAGCTGTGTTAAAAGTCTTGTTAATTGACTCAAACAATGTCATAACATCATTTACCGCTTTAGAATCTAGGTTTCCAGTTGGTTCATCAGCTAATAATAAACCTGGTTCATGAATAACAGCTCGAGCAATTGCCACACGTTGTTTCTGTCCACCTGAAATTTCAAATGTACGTTTCTTTAAAATTTCTTTAATACCTAAAAAATTTGCAACTTTCTCTAAACGTTTGCTCATTTCCTTAGCTTCTACAGAGTCAAGTACCAAAGGTAATAAAATATTTTCCTCTACTGTTAAAGTATGAACAAGGTTAAAGTCTTGAAAGACAAACCCTAATTCTTTGCGACGAAACTTCGCTAGTTCATTATCATTTAATTCATAAGGATTTTTTGAATTAATTGTAACTAAGCCATTAGTTGGGCTATCGATTGTTGAAATGCAGTTAAGAAAAGTTGTTTTTCCGCTACCAGAAGGCCCCATTACCGCAACAAACTCATTCATGTTTAAATTAAAATCAATACCTTTCAGTGCTTGATAGGAAATTTCTCCTGTATATACTTTTTGAAGCTCTTTTACATTTAAAATGGTGTTTGACATCAGTACCTCACTCCTTTGTATCTTTCAGTATTTGATTATAGATGGGCCTTTTACTTCTTAACATCTTTCAACGTGACAGCAATATGACAAAATTGTCACATTCAAAACGGCTACCTTATTTGGTAGCCGTTTCTATACTTCTTGAGAGGTCTATTGTAAATGTTGTTTCATTATCTTTAGAATATAGATGGTATGGATGATTTAATGTAGTAAGAATACTTTTTACTAAATAGAGACCGATACCAGTTGCTTCTCCTTTTGTACGTCCTTTCGTTCCCGTGTAAAATAATTCAAAAACACGTTTTATTTCACTTTCAGGTATCGTTTCTCCTTTATTTTTAATAAGTAACTGCCCATTTTCATAGTGGATTATAATGGATGAGTATTTTTCTCCATATTTAACAGCGTTACTTAATAACTGGTAAACCACAACCTTTAGCCATTTACGATCTGAATAGAAAAATATATGCTCAGGTATAGTGCTCTTAGGAAAGATTTCTTCCTCAATAAAATAATCCCTTAAATCATTAATAACTTCCTGCACAATATGTTTTAACGGAATTGGTTCTATTTTTAAATCTGCTAATAATTTAGTAGAGCGACTATAGGTTAGTAACTGATTTAAAGAGAAGTTTAGTTTATCGCACTCAACTTTTACCTTTTGCCATTCTGCAAGGGAATTTGGTTCCTTAAACTGATTAGATTGTATAAGCAGTTGAATGACAGAAAGTGGCGTTTTCATTTGATGAACAGCATGAGAAATCATTAATTGCTGATTATGTAAAGAACTCTTATATTCCTCTTCTTTTGATAGAAATAAGGATTGAATATATTGCAACTGAGATGCGTATGCTTTTTCGTATGAAGCTATTGGCTGATAAATCATAAGACTGTCCGTATGGATGTTCTTGTTCTCAATATGTGCATACATTTTTTTACGGCGTAAATAACGACAAAAAAGTAGTATGATTAATAGAGAGAAGGCTAGAAATATAAAATAGGTATAATGATTTTCAAAACCATCTAATCGATGAATCATAATTGGTAAGCTAATAAATGTAATGATATACAAAATAATAAAGCTCATATGGTCTTTTAAAAATAACTTCATGTGAGTTTCTCCGTTAATTGATAGCCAATTCCTCGTATAGTTTTAATTTCTAAAGTAGAATGAATGGCTTCTAATTTCTTTCGTACTCTTGCAATATTTACTGTTAAGGTATTTTCCTCAACAAATTCTTCCTCATCCCAAATGGCTGTAAGTAGTTGCTGTCTTGTTACAACATTAGGATACGCTTCAAAGAACATTGTACATAGCTGGATTTCTTTTATTGTTAATAGCTCCTCCTGATTAGGTGTGCATAATCGTACAGTATCCAGGTTTAAAGTTGTATTTCCTATTTTTATAATTTTCCCCTGTACATTTCTTGCATATTCGCCATATATACGACGAATTTGTCCATTAATTTTTGCAAGTATCACTCCTAATAAAAAAGGCTTAGTAATGAAATCATCCGCCCCATTTTCAATGCCATACACTTGATCTGCCTCACTCATACGAGCAGAGAGAATCACAATAGGACAATTTGATATTTGTCTTATTTTACGGGACCAATAATAACCATCAAAAGCAGGAAGGGTAACATCCATTATGACAAGGTGGGGTTGAAAGTCTTGAAAAATTTCTAATACCTTTTGAAAATCTTCTACAACGAGGCAATGATATCCATATTTTTTAAGATGGTTTTTTAGCGTATATGCTATATTCATTTCATCTTCAACAATCAATCATTTATACATTTCATCCTCCGATTTATTTATTAACTTTGTCTCATACCTTAATTTTAAACCATTATTGCTTTTGCTCAAAATAAGGGCAGTCTTATACTATATGGGGTGGCACCAAATGTCCATCAACTTAAAGGTTTTATAACACCAAAAAATGGGCTTTTTTAATACAAGTTAGCAGAAAATTTCGTTTTGGGGGTATTTGTTTTTCTTAGCTTGATGTGCATAGGGTACCGCCACATCAAGCTAAGAAAAACAAAATACACCCTAAAATAAAAAACGCCATCCTTTCCTATGATTCTACAGAAAGAATAGCGTATTTTTTCTTTTTATGGATACATTTTTTAGCTCGATAACGATGGGGTGTTACCTCAAATATAATTATTTTATTTACATGTTTCTTTTAAATTTCTTTCAAATCTTTTCATAGGTTGGTATACAAGAACGTGTAGTGATAAACCTATCACTGCAGTAATGTTTAAAATAATACTTATAATCATTAAAGACCATTCTATAACTGGAGAAAAGTATCCATTCGTACTTAACGTAGAAGAACTTATACCAAGTAGTAAAATCACTATTAGTAAAGGTAAGTTTTTAACCAATTTGAATCCCCCTTTAAATGTAATATCTTTATATTATTATATCACACACTAATTTATGTAATTAATATAAGATAGTTATCTATGGGCAATTTTACATGTTTTTTTTGTTACAAGTTAGCACGAAATTTTGTTCTGGGGTACTATAAAATTTCCGCTTGATGGCGATGTGGTTCTATCCCATCGCTATCAAGCTAAGAAATTCATTGTACACCAAAACGAAAAAAGATGAAAAAATAATAAAAAGCTTATCATTAAGTGCTAAAAGATAAGCTTTTTTGTCTATACTTATTAAATTTTATTTGATTTCTTCCATGCTAATACTGTAATAAGATATTGAATACCAAATAGGAAAGCGAAAAGTATAATAAATCTTGCTATTACTGATAACCATCCACCGAAATCTTCAGGTAAGTTATATTTGTATGTGGTAGCACCTATTGCGACAAAACAAAAAATAAAGGTATTACTCATTTTTTCTTTTAATTTTTCTTTT